>JBDRSA010000024.1:0-18576 GCA_043825275.1 Candidatus Omnitrophota bacterium | reverse complement strand
GCGCTGATGTCAATGCGAAAAACAACATTGGCATGACAGTCTTGACGTATGCAACGCTTGGAGGGCATAAAGACATAGTTGAATTACTCAAGAAAGCCGGAGCTAAGAAGTAGAAATACAGTGTTCCGATTCAGAGAGGTTTCCCCTCGGCTGATCCGAGAGGGCCCCTTATATTTATGCGGCTGAATTATCTTGACAAATGTCAGGATATAATATAATATGTTAAATTATGACAAGCTATAGACAGCGCGAAATTACCAAAATATTGGAAGATTCCCTGGGGAATATGCCGGTAGTAATATTGTCCGGAATGCGTCAGGCAGGTAAAAGCACCCTTCTATTAAACGAGCCGGTTTTAAAGAAAAGAAAATACGTCAGTTTCGACGATTTTAACACTCTTGAAGCTGCCCGCGGCAATCCCGAAGAGTTTCTGTCAGGCAAAGAACCCATTACCATTGATGAAGCCCAAAAGTACCCAGAGATACTGAATGTTATAAAAAAAGAGGTGGACAGGAACCGTAAGCCGGGAAAATTCCTGTTAAGCGGCTCGGCCAATTTCATGCTTCTTAAAAAAGTGTCTGAAAGCTTAGCCGGCAGAGCGGTTTATATAACTCTTCATCCGTTTACCCGCAGGGAAACACTTGGGTTTACAAAAGAAAAACCGGCCCTCGCACATTTTATTGATACCGGAAAATTCCCCAAGCGGAACCCTAAGCCTATTTCGCTTAATGAAATCCTTAAAGGAGGCATGCCTTCGGTATGTCTCGGAGAGGCAAAGAAGCCTCAAGTTTGGTTTCGCGGGTATGAGCAGACCTATCTGGAGCGCGATATACGAGACTTAAGCCAGGTGGCGGATTTAGGCTCATTCCGTAATCTTCTACAGCTTGTGGCGCTTCGCAATGCAAAGGTTTTAAACATAAGCGAGCTTGCCAGGGATGCGAAGTTGAATGTGGTAACTGCGTCACGCTATCTTTCGCTCATGGAGACTTCATTTATTCTAAGCCGGATTCAACCATACCTTAAGAATAAAACAAGCCGGCTTATTAAAGCGCCTAAAATGTATTTGTCCGATACAGGGTTAGCCGCACATCTTGAGGGCATTAAAGATTTGAATGTGAACGAGACAGTAAGAGGCGCGCTTTTAGAAAGTTACGCGGCACAAAATTTAGAAGGGATATTTGCCGCATATTATCCGGATGCTAAGATTTTCTATTGGAATATTCAGGGCAGGTATGAGGTGGATTTTATCATTGAGGTAGGCAGCCAGACGCTGGCCATCGAAGTAAAGAGCGGCAGCAGATGTAGAGAAAGTGATCTCCAGGGCCTAAAAGCGTATTTGGGCAGCAACAAAAACTGCCTCGGAGGATTATTAGCGTATAACGGTCGTGATGTCTTTAAGCTCAGCAAAAATATATGGGCTGTGCCGGTTAGCTTGTTGTTAAGTTAGCTTAATATTATGAAGCTATCAAACAAGTTCTAACTTCGTCCAGCCAGCGGCCCCATTTTAAATAAGGATAGGACTATGACAAAGAATATCTATATAATCACCGGGCCGAACGGATCGGGTAAGACGACATTTGCGACGATGTTTTTGCCCGATTATGTTAAGTGCCCAAACTTTGTGAATGCTGATCTGATAGCCAAAGGATTAGCGCCCTTTGAACCTCGTAGCGCGGCCATCAAGGCTGGGAAACTTGTTCTGCAGCAAATCAACGAATTCGCTGAACGCGGGGTTGATTTTGCCTTTGAAACAACGTTATCTGGCAAATCCTATGTAAGCTTGCTTTCCGCATTAAAGATGAAAGGTTATGCGCTGCATCTTTTTTTTCTGTGGCTTCCCAGTCCAGAATTGGCCATAGCCCGTATTAAGGATAGAGTCTCTGAGGGCGGACATAATGTGCCAGCCGAAGATGTTCGCCGCCGTTTTGTTCGCGGTATTAATAATTTTTTTAAATTATATAAGTCATTGTTTGACACCTGGATGTTGTTCGATAATTCCAGGGCAAAGCCTTTATTGATAGCAAAAAGACGAAATAGCGATATGGAAATAATTAATGAAGAATTATTTGAAACGATCCAGAGAGTTGCGAGGTGACCAATGAAGAAAAGAATGTCTTTACAGGATAAAGCCGAAGCGGCGCTGAAAAAAGCGGTGCGGAATGTCGTAGAACGGCATAAAAAGACCGGCCGTTCGCTTGCCGTATGGCAGAACGGTAAAACCGTTCGTATTTCTCCAAATACGGTTAGGTAGATGAAAATGGAATGTCGAGCGATACTTCGAGCCGAGCTCGCCTTCTGCGGTAGAAAGCTATAACTAATTGAGCTGTAGGGTGTTGTGAGACTCGACTGCTGTCTCGTTTGGGACCCCATCCGCCTTCCTGTATTGGGTTATTCATAGAAGATAGCGTACGGCGGATGAGCCCGCCGAAGCGATGCCATGGTTATTATCAACTTCCATGGCCTTGTTATGCTGGATAAGCTTATCGGCTGGGCGCCGCAAGAGATTGTCGTTGAGAAAAGAATAAAAAAAGAAGCAAGCCATTCAATGAACGGCCCAATAAAGCCGTGTGCGACCCCATATTGGACGCCAAGTCGAAATAAAAAGGCGTCAAAAACCCTGTTTCGGTTTGTCGTCGAAACAGGGTTTTTGACGGGCTACTTCATAATGAAATATTAAATTGACATTTTTGAATTTCATGGTATACTTTAAGCATGATTAAAAGAGAACAATATATACGGCACATTAAAACTGCGCTTGGAAGAAGTCGAGCTGTGGCTCTACTGGGCCCACGCCAATGCGGCAAAACTACTCTGGCACGGGAGTTGGTTGATATCCACTCACCTAATTATTTTGATCTCGAAGATCCAAGCAGTCTTATTGGTTTGGCTGATCCTAAAACGGTTCTTGAACCTTTAAAAAATATTGTTGTTATTGATGAAGTTCAGCACAGACCAGACCTTTTTCCTGTCTTGCGGGTCTTGTTGGATCGCAAACCCTTACCTGCCAAGTTTCTTATTCTTGGAAGCGCCTCACCCGATCTTTTACGGCAATCATCAGAATCCCTTGCTGGCCGACTGGAAATAGTCGAGATGGGCGGCTTTGGTTTAATGGAAATTGGACAAAAGAAGGCTTTACGCCTATGGCTGCGAGGCGGGTTCCCGTTGTCATTTCTGGCGAAAAATGACGCGGATAGTTTTGCCTGGAGGAAAAGTTTTATTAAATCGTTTCTTGAACGAGATCTACGAGGGCAGGGTATTGATATTCCGGCGGTAACATTGCATCGTTTTTGGGCCATGCTTGCGCATAGTAATGGACAAATATGGAATGCCGCTCCTTTCGCGGCTTCGCTAGGAATAACAGAACCGACAGTACGAAAATATTTAGATATTTTTACCGGTGTATTTATAGTTCGTCAGCTCCAGCCGTGGTATGTGAATATCAAGAAGCGCCAGGTGAAATCGCCAAAAGTTTATATGCGTGATACGGGGGTGCTGAATTTTCTATTGGGATTGAAGACGGAAGCCGAAGTCTTGCGGCATCCTGGTTGCGGATCGTCGTGGGAAGGATTTGTAATTGAAGAAATAATCAGATCAGTCGAACCTGATGATGTATATTTCTGGGCGACGCATAATGGGGCGGAAATCGATCTTGTTTTTTCTAAAGGCGGGCGGATGTATGGTGTAGAAGTTAAGCGCGCGGACGCGCCAACCATGACGCCGTCCATGCGGATCGCGTTGGAGGACTTACAACTGAAACGTATCGCCGTAATTTATCCCGGACAAAAACGCTATTCGCTCCACAAACAAGTTGAAGTTGTGCCGTTTGATGAGATCTTGAACGGGATACAAGGGTTGTTTAAAACACATACAAGACACTTTACATAACTACCCATGAACAAAGAAGATGTACAACAATTCTGTCTTACGTTTCACCAAATATTTGTTTTGTAATTGCTTTATTGGCTTAGTGTTACATAAAGCGCCTTGTTGCTGGTAAAGGCCATGAAGATCCCGCTCAATATCTATAAAGAAATTCTCCACAACCTCTATGACGGCGTCTATATTCTCGATAAGAATAGGAAAATAATTTATTGGAACAAAGGCGCCGAGAAGATTACCGGGTATTCGGAGCGGGAGGTCCTGGGCAGGCGCTGTTCCGATGATATTCTGATGCATATCGATAAAAAAGGCGTGAAACTTTGCGGGACCGATGACTGTCCCGCCGTCCGGACGATAGAAAACGGGGAAGTGCCGGAGGAGGAGCTCTATATCCATCACCGGGAAGGCTATCGAATCCCGGTCTTAACGCGCATAGACCCGGTCCGCGACTCAAAAGGAAAACTGATCGGTACCGCCGAGATCTTCAGCGACAATTCGCACAGGGTCTCGACGCACGAGAGGATCGAGGAACTCCAGAAGCTCGCCCTTCTCGATTCGCTTACCGAACTGGGCAACCGTCGGTATATTGAGACCAATCTTCGGGTGCGGATCAACGAGATGAAACGGTACCAATGGCCCTTCGGTCTTATATTTATCGATATCGATCATTTTAAGAGGATAAATGACGCGCACGGTCATGACGTCGGTGACCGGGTGCTGAAGACGGTGTCCCACACGCTGTCGAACAACTCCCGGCCGTTCGATATTTTCGGCCGGTGGGGAGGGGAGGAGTTCGTCGGTATTATCGTCAATGTCGATAAGGACGAACTGCGGTATATTGCCGAGCGGCTTCGCCTCCTGGTGTCGCAATCGACCTTAAGCGAAGGCTCGCATGTCCTTCGTGTGACGGTCTCGATCGGCGCGACGATCGCGCTTGAGAACGATTCTTCGCATTCGATCATGAAGAGGGCCGACCGGCTTATGTACAAAAGTAAAGCCGCCGGCCTCAATTGTGTTACGTTGGACTAACAAGGTCCTTCGTCCCGCAGGGGCGGGACTCAGGATCAATTCGCTCATACAACTTACGCTCCTTTCAGTCGCATAAGTTGTGAGCTCATTGGAGGTCACATGTCCGTCAGAACATTGCTCATGAAAGGTATTGCCCTCATTGCGTTTTCAGTTCTCCTTGCCGCGCCGGCATGGCCGGGCGAGTATCCCGACGATATCGAATCGCTGAAAAGTTCCGAGGTGGACAATCTCAAGATCTACCGCGAGAACCCTGTTGATTACCGGCAGGCCATGGATATCGGCGCCCGGATCGTTAACCTCGAAAAGTACGGCGCCTTCTTCGTCTACTGGATCCCCGACGGGTTCGGGAAGCTTCGGGACAAGCGCGTCGTAGCGGCGCTTCACGGCGAAAACGGCAATGCGTTCCGTCAATTGGTCGATCTCTGCGGCGTAGCGGGCGAAGAAAAATTCGCTGTTGTTTCGATCCAGTGGGGATGGCCGGTGGAAGAATTTAAAAACTTACCCATGAAAATGATCGACGCGTGGGAGAAACAGCGTGAGTATCTCAAGCCTGATAACATCTATGAGATCATGAGCGTCGCGATCGAGTACATGAGATCCCGCTTCGGCGTTGATCGATCGCTCTGCGCGTGGCTGGGTACGGGGAGAGCTGCCGGCCAATCCGCGACGTACGCGTTTTACGATACGTATTCGAAGAACGCTTATTTTAAGCTCTTTATCGCAGTATCAGGAGGCGTTGATGAGACCCTTTCGTCTATCGTAGCGTTAAAGGGCGGTCAATACGGAAGCGCGCCGATCGGGGGTACGAATTTTTATCTCTGGTGCGGGGAGAAAGACGCGAATCGCCGCGAGTTGATGACCGCCAGTGAAAAGCTGATCGAGAAGCTGGGAGGCACCGTCCAGCTCTTCCGCATCGCGCCTGAAGGGGGCGACGGTTTTAACCGGAATCGGGAGCACCAGGAAGAGGCGGTTCGAATATGGAAAGAGATGTAAAACGCCGTTGACAAAAGTTCTGAATCTTGGTACAATTACACATCGCAGGTGTGTAATTGAAAGAGTACTCATAATGGCGGACAAGAGCGCAAAAGCTAAAGAAACGGGCAACAACTGTTGGGAATTCTGGGATTGCCCGAAGAAGAAGCGGGAAAAGTGCCCGGTCTACAAGGCCAATGCGGGCAAATTCTGCTGGTTCTTCGAAGACCTCTTTTCTCCGAAAAGCGAACGCTGCTTTAAGAAGTGCTGGGAATGCCCCTGGTATCAATTCAACCTCAAGTCCGAAAAGTAGTTCCGCGGATCATATCCTTTCCTATGTTCTGACCGATCGGCCGAAAAACGCTGAATTAACTTCCTTTATCTCCCCGAATATATTATAATCATAGCGTTATTATTAAAAGAGCAATGACCCTATCTGTCATTGCGAGGAGTCTCGACACCGAAGGTGGCGGACGACGAAGCAATCTGAAGAATTACCAAAAAAGACCCTCGCTTCGCTTTTTAGTAGGGTGAATGCTTCGCTCGGGAGATTGCTTCGCTGCGCTCGCAATGACGAAAGAGGGGCAGAGATTGCTTCTCAGAGTATAGTGAGTGACGTAGGGTATCTACCATGACAGGATGCAGTCGATGTCGAAAGTAATAGATGTAGTCGCTCTTATTGCGGCGGTTATTCTGCCGCTCTGGAATCTTCCGCTGATAATGCGGATCATACAACGGGGGTCGTCAGAGGATATCAGTATTTATTGGGCGCTCGGCGTGTGGACGTGCCTTGCGCTGATGGCTCCGTCGGCGTTTACGTCGACGGATATCGTGTGGCGCACTTTTAATATCATCAATTTGACGTTATTCAGTTTCGTTGTGATCGTTGTAGTCAAATACCGGAAGAAAAAAAGTTAGGAGGAAGTATTGATGTTCGATCTGAATAAACTGGGGGATCTTTCGAAGATCGCGGGGCAGGCGAAGCGGATACAGGAGAAGCAGGACAGGGCCCAGGCGGAACAGACAGAGCTTCTGAAGAAGATATCGCGGCAAATGGACGAAGCCATCGAACTCTTGAAAGCGAAATAAACGGGAGGATCTTAATGTACAGGGAGAAGATCAAGGTATTCGACTGCACGATCCGCGACGGCGGATTGATCAATAATCACGATTTTGACCTCCGGTTGGTCAGGGAAGTCTTCAAGGCGATGTCGGAATCCGGCGTTGATTATATGGAGGTCGGATATAAAAATTCCAGAAAGCTCTTTTCGGACAAGGAGTACGGCCTCTGGAAGTTCTGTGACGATGACGATATTCTGAAAGTCACCGAAGGCATAGAGTCGAACACGAAAATATCGGTCATGGTCGATATTGACCGCGTCGATCTTGACGACATACCGCCGAAATCCGAGAGCCCGGTGAGCATGATCCGCGTCGCTTCGTACGTAAAAGACATCGACAAAGCGATACACCACGTCAACCACCTGGAAGAGAAGGGGTATGAGACGACGATCAATATTATGGCGATATCGCGGGATCAGGGGCCGGAGCTGGACGAGGCGCTCCGCCAGATCGAAGAAGAGGCGAAGGTCCGGGCGATCTATATCGTCGACAGTTTCGGCGCTCTCTACCAGGAGCCGGTTGAGCGGTTGGTGAAGCTTTTTCGGGACATTTTAAAGAACAAAGAAGTCGGTTTTCACGGGCACAACCACCAGCAGCTCGCGTTTGGGAATACGATCGAGGCGATCATTCACGGCGCGAATTACCTTGACGCGACCGTATACGGGATCGGACGGGCCGCGGGGAACTGTCCGCTTGAGCTTCTTGTCGGTTTCCTGAAGAACCCGAAGTTCGACATACGGCCAATCCTCGATCTGATATCGAAGGAGTTTATCCCTTTGCGGAACAAGATCGAGTGGGGGTATATAATTCCGTACGCGATCGCCGGGATGATGAATGAGCATCCTCGCGCGGCGATGGCGCTCAGGCAGACTGAGAACAAGGAGAACTACCGCGAGTTCTACGAAAGCCTGGCGAATACGGAGGTCGAGTAGGAAAGGAGCGGCTTTGGACAAAGAAGAACGGGCCCCGTCTCATGAATCATAAAAGGATCGCCGCGGCCTGCCTGATCCTGGGGGTTTGCGCGTATATTTTGGTCAGGCCGTATGCGGATTTTTCGCGGAGAAGAGCGGCGTTCGGGTCGCTCAAGGACAGCGTTGAAGCGGAAGCGTCGCGTTTTTCCGGCGAGGCGGGCGTCATTATACGCGACCTGGGGTCGGGGTGGGAGATCGCCATCGGAGACGACACAACCTTTCCCTCGGCAAGCGTTGTGAAGATCCCGATCATGGCGGCATGCTTTTACGCGGTAAAGAAAGGAGATCTTGACCTCGGAGAGACGATCACGCTCAAAGGGGCTCACAAGGTTCTCGGATCGGGGGTCCTGAAGGCGAAGCCCTCGGGAGAGAAATATTCGGTGAAAGAGCTGATCCGGCTCATGATCGCCGAGAGCGACAATACGGCGACCAATATTCTCATCGACCGCCTGGGATTCGACTATCTGAACGATATGTTCCGGGAGATGGGGCTCGAAGATACGAACATCGACCGGAAAATGATGGACTTCGAGAAACGCCGCAAAGGGATCGAGAATTACACGTCGGCGAAGGATATCGCGCTCTTGCTTGACCGGATGTACCGGGGAAAGCTGATAGACAGAGAGACCTCCGATCAGTGTATCGAATTCCTGAAGGAGCAGCGCTCGAAGAACAGGATCCCCGCGAAACTGCCGCCCGACATCCCGGTGGCTCACAAGACCGGGCTTGAGCGGGGCATCTGCCATGACGCCGGTATCGTCTTTACGCCGAAAGGCGATCTCTTGATCTGCGTCCTGACAAAACACACCGACCGGTCGAGTCGTCAGGCCAAGAAATTCATATCGCATGTCGCGGCCCGCGCGTATTACTACCGTTTACAAGCTTGACCGCAAGGGATAGGAGCCCTCATATATGATCTTATACGGAAAGAACTCGATACTCGAACGGCTGAGAAGGAACCCCGGGACGATACAGAAGATCATGCTGCAGGAAAACTTCGACGATCCGAGATTCATGAAATTAATACACAGAAAAGAAGTCCTGATCGAACGCGTAAAACCGCGGCGGTTAGCCAGGATGAAGCCGTATGATAATCTGCAGGGGGTCGCCGCGAAGGTGAGCGCGTTTGAATACACGGAATTCCGCGATCTTCTGAAGCGGGGTACCGGCAGACGGCCTACGATCATATTCCTGGAGAGAATATACGACCCCCGGAATGTCGGCGCTATTATCCGCACCGCCGCCAATTTCGGCAGATGCGCCATCGTTCTTCCGAAGCACCGGGCCTGCGAGATCAACGAATCGGTGCTGCACGTTGCCGCGGGAGGCGAGAATTATGTCCCGATCGCGGCGGTATCGAATATCACGACCGCTATTATTGCCGCGAAGAAGAGCGGCTACTGGGTGGCGGGCGCCGTTTTTGATAACGCGGAAGACCTGAGGAAGGTCGATCTGCCGTTCCCGCTGGGGATCGTTCTGGGGTCGGAAGGCGAGGGGGTCAGGAGCGGGATCGAGAAGCATCTCGATATACGGGCGCGCATCCCTATGGAAGGGGCGCAGCTTTCGTTCAATGTGTCCGTCGCGTGCGCGATCTTCATTTATGAGATGTCGAGAAAAAGGATCCTGTGAAGCTCCACGGCGAAACCCCGAACCGTCCCGCCAGGCGGGACCGGTGCGTGGGTAAAATGGCGCGGAACAAAAAGCGGTCAACTGCCTCGCCGCTCGCGAACTTTATCTTCGAGGCGGGAATGTTGAAGCGGCTGCCCCGCTCAGGGTGGTCGGTCGTCGGTGTGAAGAACCCTGAGTCGGTCGCCGACCACAGCTTTCGCTGCGGCGTTATCGGGTATCTCCTCGCGCGGATGGAGGGCGCGCCGCTGGATACGGTGCTCCTTATGACGCTTTTCAACGATATCCATGAATCGCGTATTACCGATATGCATAAAATGGCCCAGCGCTACATCGACGCCGAAGCCGCCGAAGGGCGATCGTTCAAAGAACAGATCGAAGAACTCTCCGGGCCGATCAGGAAGGAACTTACCCGGATCAGGCGCGAGTATGTTGAGCAAAGGACCGCGGCAAGCGTTATCGCGAGGGACGCCGACATTCTTGAATGTTTGATCCAGGCGAAAGAATACCATGAGGCGGGGTTCCTTCAGGCAGTCCGTTTTACGGAAAAAGCTCCGAGATTTTTGAAGACAAAGAGCGCCAGGAATATCTGGAAGGCGGTACAAAGCGCGCATTCCGGGCAGTGGTGGGAGAAGCTGGGGGATTTTAAGCGATAGGGGATTAGCGAGCGAAGGGCATAGGGCAAAGAACGGAGAGCATAGGCAGCCGTATCTAGTGCTCTGTCACATTAATTATAGATACTAAAAACATGTCATTCCCCGATTTAATCGGGGAATCCAGAGTATGAATAATGGATTCCCGCTTTCGCGGGAATGACAGAATAGTCAACAACTTATGTGACACTGTATTAGATACAAAGTTCGATATACGAAATACGAACGACTTCATTTGCCTTGCAAATTATAAGCAGTTAGGTATAATAAATGTCGGTGAGAGCGCTTTTAATATTTCTAACGGCATTGTTTGTTTTTGCGTCATCCTGCCTGTCCTCTGAGGCCGACCCTCCGCAAACGACGGTTGTTGTGCTCCAGACGAACCGGGGTGATATTGAGATCGAGTTGACGAGCGCGGTCGCGCCGAAGGCATATGAGAATTTTATTGCTCTGGTCAAGAACGGATATTACGACGGGTCCCTTTTTCACCGCGTAGTAAAAGGGTTCATGATCCAGGGCGGGGGTACTTTGGGGACCGGAGAGAACGGAAGCTCAATATGGGGCAAGCCGTTCGAGGATGAGACGGCGCCCGATGTTATATTTGACAGGCCGGGTATTGTCGCGATGGCCAACTCCGGGCCTAATGCAAACGGGACCCAATTTTTCATTACTACGGCGCTTACGCCATGGCTGACCGGGCGCCATACGATATTTGGGGTCGTTTCAGCCGGATACGTTACGGTCAAGAAGATAGAGCGCGTCAAGACGGACGCTTCGGAACGGCCGGTCGAAGAACAGAAGATCATACGGGCGTTCATTAGGTAGCCTTACGGAGAAGACGGCATGAAGGCATTGATCCGGTTCGCGATCCTTTTTTCGATGCTTGTCGCTGCTTTTTTGGTCTACCGGCTTTCGGAGGAGCACTATTTTGTCTTCAATGATAAACATTACAGCATTGCTCTGAAAAACAAGAAAGATCAAGAGCTCGGATACGGCGTGAGGTTCAAAGCCGGTATCGAGGTGTGGAAGTTCTGGCGGGCCGGATACGGCGGTATTGCCGAAGAGAAGATCTTTCCGGGGCGTCCAAACAGCGGAGCGAAAAAGAAAGGAGTCATCAGGTGAGGAAGAGATGTATTGCGGGTCTGGCGTTCATTGTACTGGGAGCCGCGTTATTTCAACCGGGGGCGTCGGCGGGTGAAGAAGCATCGGATCTGAAACCCTATATAGAATCGGTCGAGCAGGCGAAAGAAGGGCTGACGCTCTGGCAGATGATAAAAACCGGCGGATTGATCATGGTCGTGCTCGGATTCCTTTCGATCGCGATGGTCGCTTTTGTTTCATACAATTTTATGTCGCTTAAGACGGCGATTATCGCGCCGCGTGAATTTTCGGAAGAAGTTATTCAGCGGCTCGAGAAAGGGAAGGAGAACGAGGCGCGAAGCATGTGCCGATCCGAGCAGAACGCCATCGCGAACATCGTTTTGGCGGGCCTGGACAAGAAGCAGAAAGGGCATGCGCTGGCCAGGGAGGCGATGGAGAACTGCGTCAGGAAGGAGATCGGTGATCTCTGGCAGAATATCAGCTATCTTTCCGATATCGCGGTCGTCGCTCCCCTCATAGGGCTTCTGGGGACGGTTCTGGGCATGATCCAGGCTTTTAACGTCATCGCGTTCCAGACAGCGGTCGTGAAACCGATCCTGCTTGCCGGCGGAGTCTCGAAAGCGATGGTCACGACCGCCGGCGGTCTTATTGTCGCGATCCCCGCCATGTTATTTTACACGTTCTTCAGGGCGCGGGTGATCATGATCTCGAATGTTATCGAGACGTACAGTTCGGACATTATCAAGATCATCGAGGGTTCGGGCTCATAGAACAGCGTATCCCGGAGGCGCGCGGTGTCTAAATACGAACTATCCGAATACCAGAAGCAGCGGCCGACGGTCCAGATGGCGCCGCTTATCGATATCATCTTCCTGACGCTGGTATTTTTCATGACGCTTTCGATCTTCGGTCAGATCGAGACCGAGATCAATGTGAGCGTTCCGAAGGCGAAGGAGTCGAAGGAGACGATGCGCTCGCCGGGAGAGATCATCATCAACGTCAGGAAGGACGGGACGATGATCGTGAACCAGCGGAAGCTCGGCTATGATGAGCTGGAGGCCATGCTCAGGCGGATCTCGACTCTTTTTCCCAACCAGCCGGTCATTGTCAGGGCCGATAAAGAAGCCTACCACAAATTCGTCATCAAGGTCCTGGATGCCTGCGCCGCCGCCGATATTTGGAACATTTCGTTCGCTACCCTTAAAGAAAAAGAATAGATGGCCCCGATGTTTTTATATGTGAAAAAGAGGTATTTATGGGCGCTCTTTTTTTGCGCCGCGGCGGTGTTCGCGTTCTCCGCGCGGTGCTCGGCGGGTGAGACGACTCCGGAAGAACAGCTCGATTTCGCTCACGGCCTCTTTCAGCGCGGGATGTATGAGATGGCGATCGCCGAATATGAAAAGTTCGCTTCATCATATCCGGATCGTCAGGACGTTCACGAAGCGTATTTCGGGATCGCGGAAAGCCGCTTCTTTTCCAAAGCATACGGTATCGCCGCTCCGCTGTACCTGAACTACATCGAGCGATTTAAGGACCCCGAGAAGACGTCGATAGCCGCGCTGCGTATCGGGCAGGCGTATTTCCTGACGGACCAGTTCGAACGCGCGAAGCGTCAATTCTCTTCGGTGAAGACCGAAGGGCTCGAGGGGAAGTTCGTCCATATTCTTTTTCTCTATTCGGGAAAGGCGTACCGCGCGACGGGGGATAACGATACGGCGCTGAAGTTCTTCAATAAGGTGATTTCACTCCCCGAGAAGAACGAACATACGAGCTTCGCTTTGCTCGAGGCCGGCGATATACATTTTGAAAAAGCCGTGTATGCTGAGGCGGCCGCCCTGTATGAAAGGGCGTTTGCCGGCGCTGACTCCGGGAAGATAAAGAGCTTCGCGCTCCGGAAAAAGGGGCAGGCGCAATTCGCCGGGGGCGACTTCTCCTCGGCAGCCGAGACGTTCAGAAAATCGAGAGTTGATTATCCCGACGAAGCAACGGCCTCCGAGCTGCTCAACAATCTCCTTTCGAGCCTCTTTAATGACAAGCGCTATGGCGAGGTCATTATTGAGTATGAGAGGAACGCTGAGAGTCTTCGCGACAACGGGACGTATTTTACCGCGCATTATATCGCGGCGTCATCGTACGCGCTTATGGACCGGCACGATGAATCCCTCGCCGTGATAGACAGGATCCTCTCATCTCCGGCGATATCGGATGATGACCGGAAAAGAGCGCTCAAAAAAGAGGCGGAGATCCTTATCAAAGGGAAGCGCTTTTCCGACGCGATACAGGCGATCGAGAACAGGATGAAAGGGCGCGAAGAGAGCGCGGATCCGGCGCTGATCTTCCTGAAGGCGGAGGCGAATTACGGCGCGGGGTCGTTCGACGCGGCCTACGATCTTTATAAGGCCGTGGTTGAGAACCATCCTGATTCATCGGTATCTGATTTCGCGTTATACGGTATGGCCTTCGCGATGAATTCAAGCGGTAAAGATCGCGAGGCGCGCGAGCGGTTCATGGAGTATTATCGGCTGGGAAAAGACGACGAAAAACGCCAGGAAGCGCTCTATAACGCTATTGGTCTTGAGATCAAGCTCGGTATGTACGACGCCGCTATCGGGCATTGCGGGCTTTTCCTTTCGTCATTCAAGAACAGCCCTCTCCTTGAGAGGATCCTTTTCAAGCTCGGGAGCCTCTCGAGCGAGACAAAACGGCACGAGGAAGCTGTCAAGACATTCGAGCGGTTCATACAACAGTACTCCGGCAGCGAAAAGCTGCAGGAAGCGTATTTCCTGACGGCTTTCAATCTGCAGCTCTTAAAGAAGACCGACCTGGCGATGAAATATTACGAAAAGGTGTCAAAGAGCGGCGATCCGTCTTCGTTGTATTACGCGTCGTTGAAAAATAGAGCGCTCATATTTTTAAAGGATGAGGAACACGAAAAAGCCGCGGCCGCCTTTAATATGATCATGTCCGATTTCCCGGACAACGATCTCGGCGTCGAGGCGCATTTATGGCTTGGCAAGTTCTATATCTCGAAAAAGAAGTACGACGACGCTCTCCGCGTCCTCGAGCAGGCCGGATCGAAGAAGGATATCGCCGCGTCGATGGAGATCGCGTACTTTAAGGCGGAAGCGTACCGATGGAAGAAGGAGTACAAAAGAGCGCTTGAATATTATACAACCGCTGTCTCGTCGCCGGAGAACAATGTCTACATCGGGGCGTCGCGAATCGGCAAAGGGCTCTGCCTGGTCTCTCTCGGCGATCTCGCGTCGGCGAAGGCGGAGTTTGAGGCGGCTATCGAGGAGTACCCCGATGATAATACGATCACGATGCGGTCGCGCTTCGAACTGGCCGGTATCGAGCGGATGAAGGGGAATCTCGAAGAGTCCGTGAAATTATACATGCTGGTCACCATACTCTATCAGGACGATCACTATTGCCCGGAAGCGCTCTTTTTAGCCGGGGAGATCCTGGAATCGCGGGGGAAGACCAAGGAGTCGCTGAGCGCCTACCGGGAGATAACCAACTCCTTCAAATCAAGCCCTCGTTATGAAGAAGCCCGGAAGAAGGTAACGGCTTTGGATATATGAAGAAGAGAACAAGCGTCGTCTACGCGGTGAGTATCTCTGTTGCCGCGCATATGATGTTCTTCGCCGGCGCGACGAACGTGAAGATCCCCGGCGTCCATTCTGTCCTTGAGCGATCAAAGCGTTTTTTTAATATCAAGAACCTCTCGAAGGATATACCCGTCAAAAAACCGGTCAAAAAGCGCGGTGTTACCTACGTGCAGACCTTGAAGTTCGAGAGCCCTTCGTATTCCAAATCACTCCGGCCCTCTCATGACGATAAGAAGAATATCGAGAAGCCTGACCTTGTTCCTGAAAAAAGGGAGACGCCCGACGCGGTCGCCGCTTCCGGAAGGAATGAGCTCGACGAGCTTATGCAGCGCGAGAAGGAGAAGCTGCGCCGGGAGAAACGCCGCGAAACAAGAAAGGACCTTGTCGACGCGCCCGGCGTGAATACCGAAGAGGTCTTTGTAAGGCCCGAAGAAACACTTGATGAATGGGGCGATTTTTTCGATAAGATGCCCGGTTTTACGCCGGAGATAACGGATGATACGTTCGGCGCGGAAGGAAGCGGGGACGTTGCCGGCATTTCCGGAGGGAACGCTTCGGCCATTTCCCGGAAAACGGACTTTACGGACATCGATCAGTACCTTCTCTGCGGGTTAACGGCGTATGAAGATCCCAAGGACGGAGAGAAGTACTTCAGGTTCAGTATCCGCGCGGGGAAGGACGCCGAGAACTTTACGAAGATACCCAAAGAGATCGTCTTCCTAATAGACTGCTCATTGAGCACACAGCGGGAGCGGCTGGAAGAGTTCAAGAAGGGGCTCCGGTACTCTTTGAGCCACCTGAAATCCGGCGACTATTTCAATCTGGCCGCGTTCAAGGATACGATTCTTTGGTTCAGGCCGCGATCGATCAAACCGGATGAGTCGAGCATTCAGGATGCGGTTCATTTTGTCGATAAATTAACGGCCGGCGAAGGGACCAATACCTATTCGGCGCTTTATGAGAGCATCCAGGTTGATAGCGTCATCATACCGTCGTATATCGTGCTCTTCAGCGACGGCAGGCCGACGTACGGCGAAACGAACTCGATGAAGATACTCAATGAGATCACCCGATTGAATAACGGAAAGCGGCCGATCTTCGCGTTCAGCGGGGGAGGAAGGGTTAACAGGTACTTTCTCGACTTTATTTCGTACAAGAACAGGGGCTGGACCGAATACGCGCCCCGGACGCACTTTATAGGAAAGCAATTAGCGCGGTTTTACGAAAAGATCAAGGACCCGATTCTCCTGAACCTGCGGTATAATATAGGCGGGCTTGATGACGCCGAGATATTCCCGAAATCGCTCCCCGATTTTTTCCGGAACGCGGAATTCACCCTCTACGGGAAGTATACCGACGAGAAAGAATTTTCTCTGCAATTTTTGGGGGACTCCGAGGGGGAGACGAATGAATTCATCATCGTCGGGTCGATGGAGGAGGCCGCGGAAGGCGGCGAGGAGATCGCGCGCAACTGGGCGTTCAACAGGATCTACCATCTTATCGGCCTGCTTCAGTACGGCAAAGAGAACGAGACGGTGATCGAAGAGATAAACGCTCTCAGTAAGCGTTTTAAGATACAGGTACCGTATTCGCACGGACTCAAAGAGTAGTGCCGCATAAGTTCTTATGTCATTCCCGCGAAAGCGGGAATCCAGGGAACGGCAAAAATAATCGAGTTTTTACTGGTTGTAACAAGTAGAAATTAGAAAAGGACTTGGATTCCCGCTTGCGCGGGAATGACAAAGGTCAAGAATTAATTAGGGAACGTCCCCCGGCAAACTACGAAAGGGCCAAGCGTGAAAAATAAGATAGACTCAAAACTGATCGAACGGGGCATAGAAATTGGCGAATCAAAGATCTTTCACGAAGACAAGGTCTGGTCGCGCTACAGCAACGATAAGGTCGACATAGGGGAGGGGCTCGCCAAAGTTATCAGGACGCTCATGAAAGCTCTGCCGATCGACAAAGAGATGAAAGCGCTGTCGATCGGTTCGAGCGACGAGCCGCAGTTCCGCATTCTTGAAACAGCTTTTCGCGGGGGGTTGTATCTTATCGACCTGGAGCAGGAGGCGCTCGCTGTTGTGAAAGAGAGGATCAGGCGCCAATATACCGACCATGTGACGACGATCCGAAGCGACTACACGAAGATCTTTCTGAACCCGAAGAAGACCAGAATGTTCTTAAAGATGAAGATGGGAGGCGTGAGGGCGAATCTCGTTACGCTCCACCACTCGCTCTATTACTGTGAGGCGGTCATCTGGAAACTCATACTCGATTCTATCTATAAAGAAGCGCTCGCCAAGCAGGGCGCTATCCACGCCGTGCTTATGGCATCGGAAAGCGGGGACACCGGCAGTACAACGTGGCTCTACAATCATTTTGTCGGAAAATTCTTCGGCTGCATCAACGACCAGAACCTTCTGACATTTAAGAAAGAGCTCAAGAAAGACCCGCTTTACCGGGGCGCGCAGATACTTTCAAGGACGAATAAGGTGAGTTTTTTTGTCGATGATTTCGAGAAGTTCATGGCTGTCATATGGATGATCCTTCTGTATCCCGACGTCCACCAGTACATCCTCAAACAGAGAGAGCAGATAACAGAATTCATTTACAAAAAGTTTTGGATCAAGAAGCGCCCCCTCGTTCAGGATCAAGACCACCTTGTTATCTACCGGGGCATACCTTTCCGGGGATTGATCTAACTTTCAAGCGATAAACCATCCGCGGGTAGTTGCCAGTTGCCAGATGTCAGTTGTCAGTGGTGAAGGGCAAAAATCCTCATAAATTACCATCCACCCTCAAGTGATCAAATAAGTCTTATCTGACCGTATTATTTCACAAAACAGGTCGTACCTGAAGTGTGAAATAAGTAAGAGTTAAGAGAATAAAAATCAACAGAAATGGAGTAAAGTTATCCAGAGCCAGTGATCTATTGAGAGAAAACTGTGGATATACTGTAAATTAAGAGATAAAAAAGATAGATAAAATGACTTGTCGATCCGATTATAATCATTATACTTATATGGTTTACCAGAAGGAGGTATTTTTTTTAGGTTCTTAGTAAAAAACGTAAGTAAGTTCATTTAGCGATCGCTAGATGAAACATCAAAAGAGAGGAATATCGATGTTTCGTACCGGATCTAGAGAGCTGCGAAGTAATTCTATTTTAAGCAGTACCATCCCCTGCTTGGCGGGACGGTACAATGCTTTGCCCCGAACCAGTTCCACTATCATGGAACGGTTCAGGGTTGCACGCCCATACAAAATGGTGATATCAGTCATCATTGTATGGGCGTTTCTGTTTAATACTATATTTCAGGGGATAACAAGCATTGACATAGCATGGGCTTATGGAACAGGAGGAAGCGTTTCTTCGTTCAAAACCTCCGACATCGGGTCGGACGACCTGCCTTTTGATCTTAACACAGTTGAACTTCCGGCGAACCTCGGTGAGATCAAAGAGTATTACCGGTCACCGGACAACGGCCCTGTTGTCATAAATATCCAGGACGCTCACTGTAACTACTCCTGCCAGGGATCGATCCATAAGATAATGAGTTATTTGCGTGAAACGTACGGGATCGACACCGCTGTACTTGAAGGCGGAAGCGG
>JBDRSA010000023.1:0-12282 GCA_043825275.1 Candidatus Omnitrophota bacterium | reverse complement strand
CTGGGCCTGCCCTTTCCTGGCGAGGACCTCGAGTATGCTCGCGGTCAAAGTCGTCTTTCCGTGATCGATGTGACCGATCGTGCCGACGTTGACATGCGGTTTCGTACGTTCAAATCTTTCTTTTGCCATATACCCCTCCTTAGGGTTTTAAACTCTTCTTCTCTTCACCCAGTACTTTTTCCGATATAGAACTTGGGACCTCCTGATAGAACGACGGCTGCATCGTATACGTCGCCCTGCCCTGCGTAAGGCTCCTGAGAGCCGTGGCGTAGCCGAACATTTCGCTCAGCGGCGTAAGCCCGCGTATAACTTTCGTGTTCGAACGATCCTCTATTGAAGAAATTTTCGACCGCCTTGAGTTCAGGTCGCCGATCACATCTCCCATATTCTTTTCGGGGCAAACCACCTCAACATCCATGACCGGCTCAAGCAATACCGGCGCCCCTTTTCTCAATCCCTCGCTAAATCCGATCGATGCCGCCATGTTAAACGCGATATCGGACGAATCAACATCATGATACGACCCGTCAACCAGCTTAACCTCAACGTCAGTGACCGGATACCCGCCGAGTATACCGTTCTTTGACGCTTTTATTACGCCTTCCTCGACCGATTTTATATACTCCCTCGGGATCGCTCCTCCGATTATCTTATCGACAAAAACTATGCCTTCCCCTTTGTCAGCCGGCTTTATATCGAACACAACATGCCCGTATTGCCCTCTTCCGCCGGACTGCTGTATAAATTTACCGACTACATGGGATGATTTCTTAATGGTCTCTTTATACGCTACATGCGGTTTCCCGACGTTCGCCTGAACGTTAAACTCGCGGAACATTCTATCGACCAGAACATCAAGGTGAAGCTCGCCCATCCCGCTGATGATCGTTTCTGCCGTATCCTTGCTGTACGTCACCCTGAATGTCGGATCCTCGTCGGATAGTTTATTAAGCGCGATCCCAAGCTTTTCCTGGTCGGCTCTGGTTTTCGGTTCTATCGCGAGCGATATAACAGGCTCGGGGAAGCTTATCGACTCAAGAAGTATCGGGAACTCTTCGTCGCAAAGCGTATCGCCGGTCGTCGTCTTTTTGAATCCGACGCCGCACAATATATCTCCGGCCTCAGTCTCAGGAACGATCTCTTGCTTATTCGCGTGCATCCGTACGAATTTACCGATACGCTCGCGAACGTCTTTCGTTGAATTATACACATACTGCCCCGAACTCATTCTCCCCGAATAGACCCTTAAATAGGTAAGTTTCCCGACAAACGGGTCACTGGTGATCTTGAAGACGAGAGCGCAGAACTTCTCGTCCCTTGACACTTTCCGCTCAATACTCTCTCCGGTTTCCGGGTCGGTGCCCTTCGTCGGCGGAATATCGATCGGGGATGGAAGATAGAATCCGACAGCGTCAAGGAGAGGGTGTATCGCTTTATTCTTCACCGCGGATCCGCAAAAAACAGGTATCATGGCCCCCAGAACGGTCGCTTTCCGCACGATCTCCTTTATCTCTTCCGGGTATATACCTTTTTCCTGGATATAACACTCCATCGCCGTCTCATCTATCTCGCCGAGCCGAACGATCAAATTATGTCTGCATTCGCTGGCGACCTTCGCGACCTCTTCAGGTATATCCTGGATTTCGTATTTAGACTCATCAGAGGATTCATTTTCAATAAAAATATGCGCCTTCATCGTAATGAGGTCTACCACTCCCCGGAAATTTGATTCAGATCCGATCGGGACCTGCAACGGTATCGGATTTGCGCCAAGCCGTTCCTTCATATCTTCTATCACTTTAAAGAAATTCGCTCCTGTCCGGTCCATTTTATTAATAAAAGCGATCCTCGGAACATTGTACTTATCGGCCTGCCGCCACACCGTTTCGCTCTGAGGCTGCACGCCGCCGACAGCGCAAAAAACAATAACACCACCGTCAAGAACCTTGAGGCTTCGCTCGACTTCAACCGTAAAATCAACATGGCCGGGCGTATCGATTATATTTATCCTGCTGTCCTTCCACTGGCACGTAGTCGCCGCGCTGCATATTGTAATTCCCCGCTCCTGCTCCTGCTCCATCCAATCCATGGTCGTATTGCCGTCGTCGACCTCACCCATCTTATAGATCGCTCCGGTATGATACAGTATGCGCTCGGTAAGGGTCGTCTTGCCCGCGTCAATATGGGCGACGATACCTATATTCCGTATGTTTTTTAATTCTGTTTGTCCAAGTGCCATGGTAAATTTTTTTACAGCGATTCGATCGCCGTTACCTTATATCTTCCTGTTTTACCACCTAAAATGAGCGAATGCCTTGTTTGACTCCGCCATCTTGTGGGTGTCTTCCCTCTTTTTTATAACAGATCCCTGTTTATTAAAACACTCGAGGATCTCTTCAGTCAGCCGCTCTTCCATCGGTTTATTCTTCCTGTTCTTCGCGAAATTCCTGATCCACATCATCGCCATAGTGACCCCGCGACTCTGCCGAACATCGATCGGAACCTGGTATGTCGCGCCGCCGATCCTGCGGGGCTTAACTTCGAGCAATGGCCTCGCATTCTCAATAGCGGCGCTGAATATCTCAAGGGGTTCCTTCTGAGTTTCCTTCCCGATCCTGTCAAAACAACGGTATACGATCTTTTCCGCGATAGACCTTTTCCCCCGAAGCATTATCATGTTTATAAATTTTGACACCAGTACACTGTTGTACTTGGGGTCCGGTAAAAGCTCTCTCTTCTCCGCTCTTCTTCTCCTCATTGGTCTCCGCTCTTTCTATAATGTTTGTCTTTTTTAATTTTCACTTTTTAGCCGCGGGCTTTCCTTCTTTAGGCCTCTTGGCTCCGTATTTTGACCGGGATCTTCTTCGGTCGGTGACTCCGGCTGTGTCCAGTACACCGCGCACAATGTGATACCTGACCCCCGGAAGGTCTTTTACCCTCCCGCCCCGTACAAGTACGATAGAGTGCTCTTGGAGATTATGCCCTTCTCCGGGAATATACGACGTTACTTCGATGCCGTTCGTAAGACGAACGCGGGCGACTTTACGAAGCGCTGAGTTCGGCTTCTTCGGCGTTTGCGTCTTTACCTGAATACACACGCCTCTACGCTGAGGGCATCGTTGCAGCGCTCTGGATTTGCTCTTCTTCTTGAATGATTTTCTGCCTAATCGGATCAATTGGTTAATAGTCGGCATAATATTCCCGTTTATGTCCTTTTCTTTTTGATACTTTTTTCTTTTTTCTTCGTTACGCCAGGCGTCTTCATTATTTGTTCTTTTGCCTCGTCTTCGCCTTCGGCTTCTTCCGCCGGGGCTTTCTCCTTTTCGGGCTTTTCCTCACCTTCGAATATGCTTCTAGTCAGCTCTATATTCTGATGAGCTTTAAAGCCTGTCCCCGCCGGGATCAGGTGCCCCATAATAACATTCTCTTTAAGTCCGCGCAGCGTGTCGATCTTTCCGCTGATCGCGGCCTCGGTAAGGATCCTTGTCGTCTCCTGAAAACTTGCCGCTGATATAAAACTTTCGGTATTGAGCGACGCTTTCGTTATACCCAGAAGAACCGGCGTGGCGCTTGCCGGCTTCCCCTTCTTCTTGGCGATCTTTTCGTTCTCTTCCTGGAAGACAAATCGGTCAACCTGCTGACCTACAAGAAGCGACGTGTCGCCCGGATCCTCAACTTTGACCTTTCGCAGCATCTGCCTGACGATCGCTTCTATATGTTTGTCGTTTATGTTAACGCCCTGCAGCCGGTAAACCTCCTGGATCTCATTCACCAGGTACTCCTGCAGTTTCTTGTCGCCTGATACTTTCAAAATATCCTGCGGAACGATAGGACCGTCAATTATCTGCTGCCCCGCTAAAACATTATCCCCCTTATATACGTTTAAATGTTTCCCGTGAGGGATTATGTACTCTTTTTTCATGCCGGTCGGTGATTTAACAATAACGCGCTTCTGCCCCTTCTTGTTCTCGCCGAACTCGACTATTCCGTCAATCTCGCTTATGATCGCCGGGTCTTTCGGCCTCCTCGCTTCAAAAAGCTCAGCGACCCTCGGAAGACCTCCCGTAATATCCTTTGTCTTTGTCTGTACGCGCGGGGTCTTCGCGAGAATATCGCCGGCCTCTATCCCGCCTCCGTCATTAACAACAACGTGCGCTCCTGACGGGATCGGATATATCGCGGCAACTTCGCCGCTCGTATTGAGGATGATGAGCTGAGGATGGTAATCGCCCTTATACTCAATAATAACTCTGCTTTTCAGACGGGTTGCGGGATCAAGCTCCTCTTTCATCGTGATACCTTCGATCAAGTCCTCAAATCTGATCGATCCACCGACCTCTGTCAGGATCGGAACGGTATAAGGGTCCCACTTTACGAATATTACGCCCGCGTCAACCGACTTCCCTTCTTCGACTCTCAGGATCGCGCCCTGAGGAACGGTATGCCGCTCGCTCTCTCTCCCCGACTCATCATTAATGCTTATCTGGCCATTCCTGTTAAGCACGATCAATTCGCCGGGTTTTTTCGTCTTGACGGTTTTAAGCCCGTGGAATTGAGCGGTCCCCTTATTCTTTGATTCGATAAATGACTGTTCAACGACCCTCGATGCGGTACCGCCGATGTGAAATGTTCTCATCGTAAGCTGCGTTCCCGGCTCTCCGATCGACTGCGCGGCTATGATCCCAACAGCCTCTCCAAGCTCGACCATTCTGCCTGTCGCGAGATTCCTGCCATAACACTTCGCGCAGCAGCCGCTCTTCGTTTCGCACGTAAGAACGCTCCGGATCCTGATCTTCTCTACGCCGGAATCCTCGATCCTCTTCGCGTTCTCTTCGGTGATCTCATTGCCCGCCTCCACGATCGTAGAATCGGTTATGATATCGACGATATTATCAAGCGCTACCCTGCCGACTATGCGCTCGGTCAGGCTTACCACCACTTCGTCGCCTTCGATAATGGCGCTTGTCAATATCCCGTTCGGCGTTCCGCAGTCTTCCTCCGAGACGATAACATCCTGCGCGACATCAACGAGCCTTCTCGTCAAGTATCCGGAATCGGCGGTCTTAAGCGCGGTGTCGGCAAGACCTTTTCTCGCGCCGTGCGAAGAAATGAAATAATCGAGAACAGTCAATCCTTCCCGGAAGTTCGCGGTAATGGGAGTTTCTATGATCTCTCCCGACGGTTTCGCCATAAGGCCTCTCATGCCCGCGAGCTGGCGTATCTGCTGCTTTGAGCCTCGGGCGCCGGAATCAGCCATCATAAATATCGGATTGAAAGAGTCAAGTTCTTTAAAGATAAGATCCGATATATCGTCAGTAGTGTGCGTCCAGAGGTCGATGATCTTATTGTATCGCTCACCATCGGTGATCAACCCGTTCTTGTACTGGTCTTCTATGTGCTCAACGTCCTTCTTCGTTTTCTCAAGATAAACGCCCTTCTTCCCCGGGATCGTAAGGTCGTCAACGCATATCGAGATCCCCGCAAGGCTCGCATACTCAAACCCGATCGTCTTGAGATCGTCTAGAAGAGCGACGACACATTTGTGCCCCATGTTTTTATAGCACTCCCAGATAACCTTGCTTATATTACCTTTGTTCATAACCGTGTTGACGAACGGGGCCCCTTCGGGAAGCGTTTCGTTGAACAGGACTCTACCGACCGTTGTTTCGAGCATTGTTCCGTTTATTCGAATTTTTATCTTCGCATGCAGATCGACCTCTTCGTCCTGGTGAGCCACAACAAGCTCTTCTTTACAGGAGAAGACCTTGCCCTCTCCCTTTGCCCCGTTTTTTGACTTCGTTAGATAATAACAGCCGAGAACGATATCCTGTGTCGGGGTAGCTATCGGCCGCCCATTCGCCGGTGAAAATATGTTGTTGATCGACAGCATCAATAACCGCGTCTCCATCTGCGCCTCAACTGAAAGCGGCACGTGGACCGCCATTTGATCGCCGTCGAAATCAGCGTTGAACGCGGCGCAGACGAGTGGGTGTATTCTGATCGATTTACCTTCTATTAAGATCGGCTGGAACGCCTGTATGCCAAGGCGATGGAGGGTTGGAGCTCTGTTCAGCATTACCGGATGGTCCTTAATTACTTCGTCAAGAATGTCCCAGACCTCGGTCTTGGCCCGCTCAACCATCTTCTTCGCGCTCTTGATCGTATGAACGAAACCTTTTTCTTTCAGTTTCTTAATAATGAACGGTTCGAAAAGCTCAAGCGCCATCTTCTTCGGCAGCCCGCATTGATGCAGCTTCAGTTCGGGGCCGACAACGATCACGCTTCTTCCGGAATAATCGACACGTTTTCCGAGAAGGTTCTGGCGGAATCTCCCCTGCTTCCCCTTCAACATATCGCTGAGCGATTTTAGCGGACGATTCCCCGGTCCGAGAACCGGTCTTCCGTGACGACCGTTGTCAAACAGCGCGTCAACAGCCTCCTGCAGCATTCTCTTTTCGTTCCTGACGATCACATCAGGAGCTTTCAGTTCAAGAAGACGTTTAAGCCTGTTGTTGCGATTTATGACGCGGCGGTACAGGTCATTAAGGTCGCTTGTCGCAAATCTCCCGCCGTCAAGCGGAACCAAGGGCCTCAGGTCAGGGGGGATGACCGGCAGCATATCGAGGATCATCCACTCAGGTTTATTTTCAGATCCTTTAAAGCTTTCGATCACCTTCAGCGTCTTGATACACTTTTTTTGAGCAAGCTCCCCCTTTGCCTCTTTGATCTCTCTCTTCAAGCGAGCCGCGGTCCTGTCGAGATCTATTTTGCTCAAGAGGTCTCGTACCGCTTCCGCTCCCATTTTCGCGACGAAGCTCGAGCCGTATTTTTCCCGAATTTCCTTATACTTCTCCTCATTCAAAAGATCCTTCTCTTTGAGGGGAGTGTCCCCCGGATCAATAACGATAAACTCCTCGAAATAAAGGATTTTTTCGAGATCCCGGGAGCTCAGTCCGAGCAATGTCCCGATCCTTGATGGAAGAACTTTAAAGAACCATATGTGCGAAACGGGAGAGACTAAGCTGATGTGACCTAACCGCTCTCTGCGGACGCTTGATCTCGTTACTTCTACCCCGCATCGATCGCAGATAATGCCTTTATGCTTGATCCTCTTATATTTTCCGCAGCTGCACTCATAGTCCTTGGTGGGCCCAAATATACGCTCACAGAAAAGACCGTCCTTCTCCGGCTTCAACGTTCTATAGTTGATCGTCTCGGGCTTCTTTACCTCACCCTTTGACCAAGACTTGATCACTTGCGGCGAGGCAAGTCCTATCGTAACCGCGTCAAAAATATTCAGATCATGAGACATGTATACTATCTCCTCACGTAATCTCTTTATGCTGCAGCTTGAAGTCGAGACAGAGACTTTGCAGCTCTTTTACCAGAACGTTGAATGACTCGGGGACCCCCGGACGAAGCGAGTTCTCACCCTTAACGATCGATTCGTAGATCTTCGTTCTTCCGAGAACATCGTCACTTTTTACGGTCAACAACTCCTGGAGCGTGTACGCTGCTCCGTACGCCTCAAGAGCCCACACTTCCATTTCTCCGAACCGCTGACCGCCAAACTGCGCTTTTCCGCCGAGCGGCTGCTGCGTCACCAGAGAATACGGCCCTATTGAACGGGCGTGTATCTTATCGTCGACAAGATGCGCGAGCTTCATTATATAGATGTATCCGACCGTGACTTTCTGATCGAACGATTTTCCCGTCAGGCCGTCCCACAGCTTCACCTTTCCTTCAGGCGGCAGCTTTGCTTCCAGCATCTGATCTTTGATCTCCCCCTCCTTCGCCCCGTCAAACACGGGGGTAACGGCGTAGAATCCGAGAATTTTCGCCGCCCAACCGAGGTGGGTCTCCAATATTTGCCCTACGTTCATTCTGCTCGGAACGCCGAGCGGATTAAGGACGATCTCAACGGGAGTCCCGTCGTCAAGAAACGGCATGTCCTCCTGCGGCAGGATCTTGGCTACGACGCCTTTATTCCCATGGCGGCCAGCCATCTTATCTCCGACAGCGACCTTCTTTTTACTTGCGACATATACGGTAACTTTTTTAAGAACCCCGGGAGGAAGATCATCGCCGCGTTTTATCCTCTCTCTTTCACGGTCAAGCTCAAACGAAAGCTCTTCTACCTGACTGTCGAGCAGGCGCACAACCTTCGCGATATCCTGATCAACGGTGCTATTGGCGATCTTAATATTTTCGAAATCAGCGCTATTGAGTATTTTCTTAAGGTCGGATTGCTTGATCGTCTTTCCCTGCGCGATCAACACTCGCCCGGTCGCTGCGTCAAGCAGCCCTGAGGCAAGCTTCTGCCCGACGACCATTTTTAACAGCCGGCGCATCTTTTCGTCCTGTACCTTCTGTATCTGCGTCTCGAACGATCTCTCGACGGCGCGTATCTCCTTCAGCTCCTGGGTCCTTTCCTCTTTCGTCTTAGATCGGGCTTCTCTTCTAGAAAACTCTCTGACGTCAACAACGATGCCTTCTATGCCCGGTGGAACAGTCAAGGAGGCGTCCTTAACGTCGCCCGCCTTTTCACCGAAGATCGCCCTTAACAGCTTCTCTTCGGGAGACAGTTCGGTTTCGGACTTCGGCGTAACTTTTCCGACAAGGATATCTCCCGGCTCAACCTCGGCGCCGATCCGAACGATGCCGGTTTCATCGAGATTTCTCAGCGCCTCTTCAGAAACATTCGGTATATCCCGTGTTACCTCTTCTTTTCCGAGTCTCGTGTCCCTCGCCTCAAGCTCAAATTCCTCAATATGAAGCGATGTATAAACATCATCTTTGAGCAGTTTTTCGCTTATCAGTATGGCATCTTCGAAGTTGTAACCGCGCCACGGCATGAACGCGACAAGCACGTTCTTGCCGAGCGCAAGACGACCCTCTTTTGTCGCCGCGCCGTCAGCGATAACATCGCCCTCTTTGACATCCTGCCCTAACGTTACGATCGGCCGCTGGTTAACGCACGTATTGGCGTTCGATCGTTCAAATTTTTTCAACGTATAGCTTCTTCCCCCGACAACGATCTCAGAACCTTCGATATAAGTAACTTTGCCTGAATTTTTCGCTACCACAACGGTCCCTGAATCTTTCGCTACGCGATACTCCATCCCGGTCCCGACCAACGGAGCTTCTGTTATCAAAAGAGGAACCGCCTGACGCTGCATGTTCGATCCCATAAGGGCTCTGTTGGCGTCATCGTGCTCAAGAAACGGTATTAAGGCCGCGGCAACGCTCACCAGCTGTCGAGGGGAAACATCCATAAAATGGATGTCTTTCGGTTCAGCCTGCAAAAAGTTGTCTTTGAAGCGGCAAAAAGCTCTCTTTTCCGCGAATCTACTTTGAGAGTCAAGCGGTGAGTTTGCCTGCGCGATCACGTACTTATCCTCTTCGTCGGCAGACAGATAGACGATTTTGTTCGTAACTTTTTTACCTTCTACCTTACGGTACGGACTCTCTATGAAACCGAACTCGTTAATCTTCGCATAGGTACAAAGAGACGAGATGAGCCCGATGTTCGGCCCCTCGGGCGTCTCGATAGGGCACATTCTGCCATAGTGAGAGTAATGAACGTCGCGAACCTCGAACCCCGCACGCTCTCTATTCAGGCCGCCAGGGCCAAGCGCGCTCAGTCGCCGTTTGTGCGTAAGCTCGGCGAGAGGATTCGTCTGGTCCATAAACTGCGATAGTTGGCTTCTTCCGAAAAAATCACGGATAAGGCCCGATATCAGCTTAGCGTTTATCAGGTTGTGCGGCATCGAACTTTTGAGATCGTAGAGATTCATCCGCTCGCGGGCCGAACGTTCGATGCGAACCATTCCGATGCGAATTTGATTGAGGAGCAGCTCTCCGACAGATCGGACCCTTCTGTTCCCGAGGTGATCTATGTCGTCGGTTGACCCACTGCCCTTTTTCCTCTCTATCATCGACAGGACCGTTTGTATGATCGTCTCGGGCGTGATCAGCCGCATATCAAGCGACACATTCATGTTGAGTTTTCTATTGAGGATGCTTCTCCCCACCCGTCCGAGGTCATATCGCTTCGAATCAAAGAACAGCCTGTTAATGAGGTTCGTGGCGGCTTCAAGCGTCGCGGGGTCACCTGGCCTGATCTTTCTGAATATATCGATCACCGCTTCTTCTTTTGTTTTCGTGTGATCTTTCTTAAGTGTTACAATGATCTGCGGCAGCGGGTTCTTGAGCGTTTCTACATTCCTGATGCCCTGTTCCCAGAATCGCTCCGCCATATTTTTTGTTATCGGGTCTCCCAGCTCTCCGAGTCGAACACCGGTTTCTTTGTGCACGACATCTTTCGCAAGCACCTGATCTATCAGTTTCTGCATTTGCGCCGCACGCGTGATCACATTCGACTCGACGCCGCAAAATACTTTCACAATGCTTTCATCGGTCGAGTAGCCAAACGCTCTGATCAGTTCAGTCGCGAGAAATTTCCTTCTTCTGTCCACGTAGACATAGATAAGATCGTTCGCATCAAGGTAGAATTCGACCCATGCTCCGCGATACGGGATGATCCGCGCGAAGTAAACGCTCTTTCCGGTCGGATGAGACTCAGATTCAAACGAAACACCGGGTGATCGGTGCAACTGACTTACCACAACACGCTCATCACCGTTCACTATGAACGTTCCTACGTCGGTCATAAGCGGGATATCCCCGAAGTAGACTTCCTGCTCCTTCGTCTCTTCTTTGGACCTGAGACGCATCCGTATCTTGAGAGCACCCGCGTATGACACGCCTCGTTTTTGGCATTCGTACACCGAATACTTCGGTTTGCCGATCGAGTAATTTATGTACTCAAGCCTATGTTCTTTGCTTGTGCTTATGATCGGGAACGCGTCTTTAAATATAGACTCAAGCCCCTGGTTCTTCCGCTTCGTTTTTGGGATATCCATCTGCAGGAACTCATTGAATGAATCCCGTTGGATATCCAACATCTGCGGCATATCAAAGCATTCTTTCAGCTTCGCGAAGTTCTTTTGCTTTATCATATTGTGGCAGCCCCTGTAATAAGTTGCTACACTGTTTCTTTATCGCGTACCGCTTATTTAAATTCGATCGTTCCGCCGGCCGCCTCGATCACTTTTTTGATCTTCTCAGCTTCTTCCTTTGTCGCGCCTTCCTTGATCGGCTTCGGCGCCGAATCAACCAGGTCCTTCGCTTCCTTCAACCCGAGGCTTGTTATCGTGCGGAGTTCTTTGATAACCTGGATCTTTTTCGCTCCGGCGCCGGTAAGCATTACGGTGAACGTCGATTTTTCTTCTTCCGCAGGCGCTCCCGCGGCAGCGGGTACCATCCCGACGGCCATTGGCGCGGCTGCTTTTACGTCAAACCTGTCTTCAAGCACTTTCACAAAATCAGAAAGCTCAAGAACGGTCATACTCTCGATCGATTCCATCATGGACCTCATCTTGTCGTTCATCGCCGGCTTCGGTTTTTCCTTTACCGCTACATTCGCCTCAGGCTTCGCGGGCTTGGCGGCCGGGGTCTCTTGCTTCGCTTCTGTATTCTGCTGCTCGTCCTGATTCGCGCCCTTCTCTTCGTTCTCTTCCATCTCTTCCTCCTGTTTTATTGGCTATCCGATTCTTTTGATTTTTTTATCGCGTCCACACACCATACCAATTTTCGTATGATACCGCCCAGCGCTCCGACAAATCCGGTTATTGGCGACTTCATTCCTGACAATGCCCGCGCGAGCAGCGCTTCTCGCGAAGGCAGCGCGGCAATCTCGCCGAGCCGCTCCTTTGTAACGATCGACCCGAAAAGATACGCGCCGCGTAGAATAAATTTATTATTAACTTTCGCCAGATCGGCGAGGATTTTCGCCGCCGGAACGGGGTCCTCTCCGGTAAACCCTATCCCCACGCCGCCGTCTATGAGGTCCGCTATCTCCTTCAGTGATGTCTCATTCAACGCCCTCTTGATAACGGAGTTCTTGACAATAACATACGTAGATTCGGACTTTTTGAGATCTTTTCGCAGACCGTTCACTTCTATAGAAGAAAGCCCCATATAATTCGTCACCAGAATATTCGGCGACTTCTTAATGCGTGTAACCAGTTCGCTTACCATCATTTCCTTGCAATGTCTTCCGAGCTTCCCCGTCTCTTCCATGACCTCTGTCCCTGTTATGCGGCTTGTAAATAGGTAAGGGCTTATGCCTTCCTGAATTCATCTATATTCAATGCTATTCCGGGGCCCATAGTTGATGAGACGTGCATACTCTTTATATGCTGCCCCCGCTGACCCTGC
>JBDRSA010000022.1:0-22319 GCA_043825275.1 Candidatus Omnitrophota bacterium | reverse complement strand
CCAGGGTTTGACAAGAGCCCTTCCAGAATAAATAGAAACCGCTCCTATCCTGCATGCTCTCTTTCTCGGTGGACAGCGCCATAATAATAATTGATTTTTAATTTAAAATGTGTTACTTTATGGCTTGACTTCGGGGCAATACGATCCAACATCTACTCGCGACCGAGGACGAGAGTACTGTAGTCAGAGCAAAAGAGTGTAGACCCGGCAATGATCACAACTACTTATAGTTAAAGGAGAAATACTATGGCAGAACAGCTTATGGGCCTTATGAAAGCGAAATGCGGCAAGGAAAGTTATGAAAAACTATCGCGGTTGAACAACCCGAAGCTCCATGCCTTTGTCGCGAAGTACGCCGAGCTCTGTAATCCCGCTTCGATATATGTCTGCGACGATTCAGATACGGACAAAGGATATGTCAGGAATAAGGCTCTGGAGAACGGCGAAGAATCGAAGCTGGCTATCAAGGGCCACAGCGTGCATTTTGACGGCCCCAACGATCAGGCCAGGGACAAGGCGAATACGAAATATCTTCTCACCAAGGGTGCCGGACTGGGAGCGTCGCTCAACTCCACCGATAAGGGATCAGGCTCGGAAGAGATCCACGGCTACTTGAAAAATATCATGGCCGGCAAGGAGATGTATGTAGCCTTCTTCTGCCTCGGGCCGACGGATTCGAAGTTCTCCATTTCCTGCGTCCAGATAACCGATTCAAGCTACGTCTGTCACTCGGAATATATCCTGTATCGGTCCGGGTACGGGCAGTTCAGGAAGATCGGTTCTTCAGGGGATTTCTTCCGGTATGTTCACAGCGCCGGCGAATTAGCCGGCGGCGTCTGCAAGAACGTCGACAAACGGAGGGTGTATGTCGACCTGGAAGACAACATCGTCTACTCCGTCAATACGCAGTACGCGGGCAATACGGTCGGCCTTAAAAAACTTTCGCTCAGGCTCGCGATCAATAAAGCGGCGCGCGAAGGGTGGCTTGCCGAGCATATGCTCATTATGGGCAGCCGCGGCCCGGGCGGCAGGATAACCTATTTTGCAGGAGCGTTCCCGAGCGCCTGCGGCAAAACATCGACGGCAATGCTCAGGGGCGAGACGATCGTCGGCGACGATATCGCGTATCTCAGGAAAGCCGATGGAAACGTGTACGCCGCGAATGTTGAGTGCGGGATATTCGGCATTATCGCCGACGTCAATCCGAAGGACGACCCGGTCATATGGGAAGCGCTTACCGCTTCGGGCGAAGTGATCTGCTCCAACGTCCTGGTAACCGGCCAGGGCAACCCGTACTGGCTCGGCGACGGGAGACAGACGCCAGATGAAGGGACGAATTTTTCCGGGAAGTGGAGCAAAGGAAAGAAGGACGCCAGGGGCAACGAAATACCGCACGCGCACAAGAACGCCCGGTATACGGTAAGTTTATACGGGCTGAAGAACCTCGACAAAAACCTTGACAACGCCCGCGGGGTCCCGGTCCAAGGCATTATTTACGGCGGCAGGGATTCAAGTATCTGGCCGCCGGTGCAGCAGGCGTTTGACTGGGCGCACGGGGTGATCACGATGGGCTCGTCGCTTGAGTCCGAGACCACCGCCGCCACCCTCGGGAAAGAGGGCGTCCGGCAGTTCAATCCGATGTCAAACCTCGACTTTGTCGCGATTCCGCTTGGAAAGTATATACATAATTATCTCGCTTTTGCGGAAGGCGTCGGAAAGCCGCCTTCTATCTTCGCGGTGAACTACTTCCTGAAGAACAAACGCGGCAGCTATATTACCGGCATGGAAGATAAGCGTGTCTGGGTAAAATGGATGGAGCTGCGCGTCAATAATGACGTGGAGGCGATCACAACGCCGACTGGATATATCCCTAAGTACGAGGATCTCAAGAGACTGTTCAAAGATGTGCTCGGCAAAGAATACACGGAAGCCGACTATCTCGAGCAGTTCACCTTACGGATCCCCGAGCACCTGGGGAAAATAGACCGGATCACCGAGATCTATACGTCAAAAGTAGCCGATGTCCCCGAGTCGCTCTTCCGAGTTCTCGACGATCAGAAGAAGCGGCTTGAAGAGGTGAAGGCGAAGCACGGAGATTATGTCGCTCCGGAGAAGCTGTAGGTTGGCATATATCGTCGTCCGTCGGTCGTATTTCGTATGTCGAATTCAGTATCTTGTATCTAGTATCTAGAAAAAGAAAGTCGACTATAGCCAATATATAAGATTCGAGCGCTGAAATTCGGTACGCCAGATACTAGATACGAGATACCAGATACAAAATTCGATCGGCAATTGCCCTTGCCTCCCAGCCCCCAAGTTCTCCTTGAGTTTACCTGCCCGTAAGGAGTATAATTTTAGGTAGGAAACCAGTCCTCACAGCCATGTGACAATGACCGGAGGTTTTAAATGATAATATTGGCGGCTGTTATTATACTTATCTCGGCGATCACTTTATTGATCCTGCTGTTACGCAATCCGGATGCCAATCTCATCAGGTTCGAATCCGCCATACGCGATGAAGTCGCGAAGAACAGGGACGAGATGGGGAGGTCCCTGAAAGATTTTAGCGATACCGGCATGAAGCAGTTTTTGGGGCTGACCCAGGTCACCGAGCAGAAGCTCGACTATATGAGAAACACGGTCGAAGAGCGGTTGAGATCCCTCCAGGAAGATAACGCCGAGAAGCTTGAGAAAATGAGAGAAACGGTCGACGAGAAACTCCACACGACGCTCGAGAAGCGGCTGGGCGATTCTTTTAAACTGGTCAGCGAGCGGCTTGAGTCCGTCCAGAGAGGGCTCGGCGATATGCAGTCGCTTGCCGCCGGGGTCGGCGACCTCAAGAAAGTCCTGACGAATGTCAAGACACGCGGGACGCTCGGCGAGATACAGCTTGAAACGCTCCTGGCTGAGATACTGACCCCTGACCAGTACGCCAAGAATGTCGCCACGAAGACCGACAGCAGGGAGAACGTTGAGTTCGCGATAAAATTGCCGGGCAAAGGCAGCGAGACCGTCTGGCTGCCGGTCGACGCGAAGTTCCCGAAAGAGGACTACGAGAGGCTCGTGGACGCTCAGGAACAGTCGAACCCGGAGCTTATTGAGGAGTTCTCTAAGGCGCTCGAACAGCGCGTGAAGTCTGAGGCGAAGGATATCAGGGATAAGTACATAGATCCTCCGCATACGACCGACTTCGGCGTGCTGTTCCTGGCGACCGAAGGGCTGTATGCGGAAGTGGTCCGCAGGCCGGGTCTCTTTCAGATGCTGCAGCGCGAGTACCGGGTGATCGTTACCGGGCCGACAACGATCGCCGCTTTTTTGAACAGTCTCCAGATGGGCTTCAGGACGCTCGCCATCGAGAAACGGGCGAGCGAGGTCTGGAACCTTTTGGGCGCGATCAAGACGGAGTTTAGCAAATTCGGGGACCTTCTCGAAAAGACCCGAAAACAGCTAACGCAGGCGGCCAATACGATAGACGGCGCTTCCAGAAAGACGAGGACCATTGAGAGAAAACTGCGGGACGTGCAGGAACTGCCCTCAACCGAGACGGTAAAAATGTTGGAAGATGCGGAGGATGATCCCGCGCCTGACACGGCGGCGTAAAATGCCTCGCCCGGAGGCTTGGTGTTGACATCCCGAATTTAGTATCTGGTATCTTGTATCTTGTCCCGCCCAATTGTAAAAGGTTTGCGGGATCCCGCCACTGCGGGATATCTGGCGTACCGAATTATCATTCGGTTCTTACAAATATACGAGAGTAGTTGTTTTTCTAGATACTAGATACGAGATACCAGATACAATTAACTACGCTCTCAGCCCTTGAACGACTATGGAGGTACCATGAAAAAATTGCTGCATATTATCGCCACGCCGCGCGGCGGCGGATCGAGGACGCTTCAGGTAAGCGGTTTTCCGGAAAAAGAATTATTTTGAAGTGCGATGAACCGCTTCCGCGAACGATAACATTCGGCTGGAAAGAATAGCGGCCGAACGGGCGGAAGATCGTCTGTCGCCGCGCATTTTGCGGCGGATTTTGTCTATTTCTTTACACAAGCATGAAAAATCTGCCACGAGCCGTCATTGCGTTCTTTTTGATCGGCGTGCCCTGCCTCCTATTGATCAAGGGCGTCTACGGGTCGTTTCTCTTTTCTTTCTCGATCCCTCTTTTCTGGCAAGTATCGTTCTTGGGAAAACCGCTCTCATCCTTGGGGCTGAGAACGAGATCGTTGGCCATTTCCGTATTCTGGGGGGTCGTAAGCGGGGCCCTTCTCGGGCTGCTCGGGGGTACGATCCTGCGCTTATTCGGTTTAGTGAATTATTCTCCCGATAGCGCTCATCGGATACAGATCGAATTCGGGGCATTGTCGATCGATATTTCCCTAGGAAAAGAATTTGCGTACCGCCTTTTTACGATGAGCGGCAGCGGCGCGGGGCTATTGCTGTATGTTCTATTTTTAATATTCGTTATCGGGCTTGGCGAGGAACTATTGTGGCGAGGGTTCATTCAGAGAAAAATAGCCGACAGGGTCACAGCAGACAAAGCTGTCTGGATAACGGCGGCCTTATTTTCGCTTACCCATATATATCTGTTCCTGATCCTTTCGGCAGGCAGGGGCATTCTTCTCCTTGGAATGATCGGTATCGCGGGGGCGTTCTGGGGATATTTATATGAGAGGACCGGCAATATCTGGAGTGTCGCGGTGTCCCACGGGATAGCCGCGGCGTTTATCTGGGAAAATTTTTACACTCTGCCATCTTAAACGGATACGTTGTCGCGTACGTTAAGAACGGGCGTGAGTTTCATCAGGTCGAAAACTTTCCTGACCTGGGGCTGAAGATTCGCGACCGCAAAGGCCGCGTTCTTCTCCCGTAAAGCTTCTTTCGTCCCGCGACCGCCGCCGTAAAAGAAAGGATGCAATTTAATTTAAAATTATGATATAATATATTTGTTTGGAGGTAGATTAATTTGAGTCCTACAGTATTCAGAGAAGGAAAATATAGATTTTATTTTTTCTCCAAAGAGGAGTTAAGAGTCCATATTCATGTTATTTCTCCGGATGGAGAAGCAAAGTTTTGGTTAGAACCGCTAATTTCATTGGCAAATTATTCAGGTTTTTCCAAAAAAAAATTAAATTTTTTACAAAAAACTGTAGAGAGACATAAAAATGAAATTATTAAAAAATGGAAAGAGCACCTTAAAACCAGAGATAACTAATATTTCTGAACATGGTTTTTGGATTTTATTAAACGGAAAGGAATATTTCCTCTCTTTCGAAAAATATCCCTGGTTTAAAAATGCCAAAATATCCTCAATAACTACTGTAAAATTATTCCATAGTCATCATCTATACTGGCCGGAGTTAGATGTTGACTTATCTACAGAAATTTTAACCAGTCCAGAAAAATACCCTTTAACATACAGGTAATGGGCGACGTGGTGCCCACTCGACGCGATCTTCTACGAACACATGGCTTGATTCAACCAGAAGTCGGGACAGGGCCATCGCCCGCGCCCTGAAGATATTGAATGCCGTCCCCCCAATCCAAACTGCATGAGAACATCTAAAGAACAGACAGCCTCCACCCGTAACGATGATACCCAACAGAAGACAATCCATTATAGCCATTCCAATCATCGGTACGTACTTCGCTATTAAGTTTCACACTCTCTCTAATCGCTGGTATCAAACTCTGCGCCGAAGCATCCTTGTAAAATATCCTTGTAACTTGCCGGATCTGGTGGTATTATTCCGAATAAGAACAGAACGCGGTGTTCTGCGATTTTATTGTTCAATGTTTAAAAAGAAAAAGGAGCATAACGGTGGTCAGGAGCATAGGTGATTATCTTGATGTAGTCGGGGATGATGTTGTTTCGAGTCTCTACAAGAAAGCGAGCCGGTTGTACGAAAAACATATCTGTAATATAAACTCCACGTTCCTGGGTGGAGGGGTCGCGGAAATATTGAGCCGCTTAGTGCCGCTGGCGAACGACGTCGGCACCGATATGGACTGGCGCGTTATCCATGGCAATCCCGCTTTTTTCGACGTGACGAAGAGCTTCCATAACGCCCTCCAGGGCGGGGATATTGATCTTACGGAAAAGACGAAGAATACCTATTTGAGGGTGAACAAAGAGTTTTCAAGATTCGCCCATCTTGAAAGTCACGAATGTGTGATTGTACACGACCCGCAGCCGCTGCCGCTTATAGAATTCTACAAAAAGCAGGAACCCTGGGCCTGGCGATGCCACATCGATATCTCGAACCCGAACCAGGAACTATGGAAATTCTTAAAGAAGTTCATGATCGGGTACGATATGATCATCGTCTCGAGCGAAAGTTTCAAAAAGGCCGATCTTCCCGTCGAGCAGAGGATAATCCATCCCGCCATCGATCCGCTCTCGCTGAAGAACATAGATCTCTCCGAAGAAGAGGTCCTGACGCAGATCAAAGCCGCCGGGATCCCTACCGATAAACCGATCGTCACCCAGGTCTCGCGAATGGATATCTGGAAAGATCCCGAAGGTGTGATGGAGGCGTTTAAACTCGTTAAAGAGAAGGTCGATTGCCGGCTTCTGTACTGCTTTAATGTCGCCACAGACGATCCGGAAGGCGTCGCGATACACGCGAGGGTCTGTGAAAGGGCGAAGGACCTGATCGAAGCCGGCGACGTGATCTTCGTTCTCGGGAACGACGAGCTGCTCGTCAACGCCGTCCAGAGATTCTCCACGGTCGTGCTCCAAAAGTCGATCAAAGAAGGGTTCGCCCTGACCGTGACCGAGGCGCTCTGGAAGGGGAAACCGGTTATCGCGGGAAACGTCGGTGGCATACCGACGCAGATCACCGACGGTGAGAACGGCTATCTCGTCGATCCTTACGATTACAAAGCATGCGCCGACAGGATCGTCGGGCTGCTCAAAGATCCGAAGCTTTCAGAAGAGATGGGAAGAAAGGCGAAGGAGAGAGTCCGGAAGAATTTTCTCATTACCCGGCTCGTTTCCGACTACCTTGACCTCGTGACCGATCTTTTGAAGTAAGGTATTAGACGTATCTGTCAAGGACACAGGATTGACGTTCTGTCCGATCCGGGAAGAGCATGATGTCTAAATACTATACGCCAAACCGAAAAAAGAATTTGTATGTTCCCGGAAGCGAGACACCGTTCAAACTGAGCCGCTCCAGGATCGAACAGTATACGCGGTGCCCGAAATGCTTCTATCTCGACCGACGGCTTGGCGTGGAGGCCCCGCCGAGCTATCCGTATACGCTCAACAGCGCCGTCGATACTTTGCTTAAGAAAGAGTTCGATATTGTGCGCGCAAACGGCCGGGCGCATCCGTTAATGGAGAAGTACGGCGTCGATGCGATACCGGCCGAGCACAAGTTCCTCAACGAGTGGCGGATAAACTTCAAGGGCGTGCAGTATCTTCATAAGCCGACTAATCTCCTCCTCTTCGGCGCGATCGATGATCTCTGGATAAATTCCCGCCTCGAGTATATCATCGTCGATTATAAAGCGACCAGCAAGAATGAGGAGATCATCGCGCTCGATAAGGCCTGGCAGGACGCCTATAAGCGGCAGATGGAGATCTACCAGTGGCTCGTCCGGCATAACGGCCTGACCGTTTCCAATACGGGGTATTTCGTGTACTGTAACGGCATGACCGATCGGCAAAAATTCGACGGGAAATTGGAATTCAGTATTACCTTGATCCCGTATGTCGGAAGCGACAGCTGGATTGAGGGGGCCGTCCGCGAGATACACAAATGCTTGAACAGCGATACAGTACCTGAAGCCGCGCGGGATTGTGATCTTTGCGCGTATCGGGATGCGGCGGGGGAGGCGCTTAGTAGTCCATAGTCCACAGAAAAATCGTATCTAGTATCTCGTATCTGGTATCTCGTAAAAGCTGTATCTTGTGTCTTGTGTATCGTATCTAGAAAAATTCGTATTTGGCATCTTAAAAGAATAAAAGAAAGAAGAGCTACTATAGTCAGGGAAAAATATTGAATTGCTAAATTCGGCTTGCGAGATACGAGATACCAGATATGGCTGTCTGCTATTTCGCCTTAGAAAGCATTTCCTGGGCGTGATCGATCGAAATGCGGCTCTTCTTATCGCCGCTCATCATCGCGGCGAGTTCCTTAACTCTCATCTCTTCGTTAAGAACGTCGACAACGGTAACGGTCCGATTGTCTTTGACGTTCTTCGACACCTTATAATGCCGGTCGGCAAAGCTCGCTATCTGGGGAAGGTGTGTGATCAGGATAACCTGGCGGCCGTCTGAGATCTCCTTCAGCTTACGGCCGGTGATCGTACCGAGCCTGCCGCCGATCTGAGCGTCGATCTCATCGAAGATGAGAACCGGTATGGGATCGACCTTTACGAGCGCTTTTTTGAGAGCGAGCATGACCCGCGCCGCCTCACCGGAGGAGACGATCTCAGCCAGCGGTTTCAGATCCTCGCCGGCGTTCGGGCTAATGTAGAAGGTGACGGTATCCTGCCCATTGCGATTCAGATCAGCTTCCTCAACACGGCAGTCGAATCGCACTTTTTGAATACCAAGCTCGGAAAGTTCTTTTTCTATCGTCTTCTTGAGTGCGAGGGCCGTTTTTTTGCGTGATTCGGTTATTTTATTGGCGGTCTTCTTGAGCTCTTTCTTAAGCGCGGCAATCTTCTTATTTATATCGGCGTCATGGTGTTCCAGGTCGATCATAAGATCGTGCCGTTCTTTCGCGTGAGCGTAAAATTTACGCGCGTCTTCAAGCGTCGGTCCGTATTTTCGTTTTATTTCGTAATAGGCGTCGCAGCGGGTATTGATATCTTCGGCAGATCCCGCGTCGAACGAGAGGCTCTCGCTGTACCTGGTCAGATCGGCAAGGAGGTCAGTCGCCCCCTCCTGCAGGGTATCCAGGCGCTCAACGAACTGCGAGGTGCTTTCATCGATGCCGCTCAAGGTCTTTAGAGGGCCGAACGCCCGGCCGACAGCCTCGCTGATACCCTGTTCAGGATCTTCGAACGCGTTGATCAGCGCGACGATACATTCGTTGATCTTTTCGGTGTTATTGAGGCGCTTTTGTTCGTCGAGGAGCTCCTCGTACTTCTTCTCATCAAGCGGTACACAGCCGAGTTCTTTAACCTGGTGGGTGAGCGTTTCGAGCTCGCGCTCCCGTTCGCGGCCCATCTCTTTCAGGTCCTCCTGTTTTTTCAGGAGATCCGCGTATTCAGTAAATCGTTTTTCATAGGAGGCTTTAAGGGGATCGATATCGCTCAGACGGTCCAATATTCTCATGTGGGATTCCGCTGAAAGAAGCATTTGATGGTCGTTTGGGCCATGGAAGTCTACCAGGTGGTCACCAAGATCCTTCAGCTGGGCAAGTGTCACCGAGAAGCCGTTTATCTTTGCTTTGCTCCGGCCGTCGGGCAGATAGCTGCGGCTTAAGATCAACTCACCGCTTCCGTCAAAAAATTCCGCGAATTCGCCATATTCCGGCAGCGTCTTTTTCGGGATCTCAAAGACCGCTTCTACTTTTGAGGGCAATTCGGGGTTGCGAACCTGCGAGGCGTTCATCCGTTCGCCGAGGGCGAAGCGGAGCGTTTCGATCAGTATCGATTTTCCGGCCCCGGTCTCTCCGGTGAGGATATTCAGGCGGCCGGTGAACTCGATGGTGAGCTTGTCGATCAATCCGATGTTCTGTATCGTCAGCTGAGATAGCATGGTTATATTATAACAAAGTTGCTTTTCCGTGGCAATCGGAAAGTGCGTAGGGCAGGTAAGTCGCCAGTTTCCAGTCGTCAGTTGCAAGTGAGCCTACAGGCAAAACCAGCTGGCCTAGCTGGACACTGGCATCTGGCAACTATTTTGCCTTTCCCTGCTTCGCGACGGACTCCACCGCCTTCTTGACCGCTTCGGGATCGCCCAGATAGTAATGTTTTATCGGTTTTAGATCGCCGTTCAGTTCATAGACCAGCGGTATGCCGGTCGGGATATTCAGGCTGACGATCTCTTCGTCGGGTACGTTATCGAGATATTTCACCAGCGCCCTGAGGCTGTTGCCGTGGGCGCTGATGATCGCGCGCTTTCCCGATCGTACGACGGGCGCGATCGTCTCGTGCCAGTAGGGCAGGAACCGTTCGACCGTATCCTTGAGGCATTCGGTCGCCGGAAGTTTGGCCTTATCGAGATCCTTGTATCGCGGATCGTGCCCGGGATGGCGCTTATCGGTTATTTCAAGAGCCGGAGGCTGGACGTCATAGGCCCGGCGCCATAAGAGTACCTGATCGTCCCCGTATTTCTTTGCCGTCTCAGATTTATTGAGCCCCTGCAGGCCGCCGTAATGTTTTTCATTCAGCCGCCATGAGCGGTGGACCGGTATCCACATAAGGTCCATCTCTTCAAGCGTGATCCATAATGTCTTGATCGCCCGTTTTAATACGGACGTAAAAGCGACGTCAAAGCTGTAGCCGCCTTGTATCAGCGCGACGCCTGCGGTCTTCGCTTCCTGTATCCCTTTTTCGGAGAGCCCGACATCGGTCCATCCGGTAAATCTGTTCTCTTTATTCCAAAGGCTTTCGCCGTGGCGCAACAGCACCAGTTTATTTGTGCTCATAGCATCTCCCCATTGTTCCGATTTTTCCATTATAATACAGGGTGCGTTAAATGAGAAACGATATTTTAAGAGTTTCAGAGACGGTGTCGGCTGTAATCGGGACACTGTCTTCACTTTAAGCTGGACACTGTCCCTCAAGCAAAATGTATCTCATCCAATACCTCGTCTTCTTTGCCTTGAGTCCTTCCCAGATAACTACTCCAGGGATAATCATGTGGCGCACTTACCATCTTTGCCCTAACAGGGTTGAGTTCAATATAGGTAATACAATCGATAAGGTATCTATCCTTATTCACTACCCTGCTTTTAAATCTTCCCTGCCAAAGATGCCCTACCCATTTGTTTTTGCCGTTGAAATACGCCGTATAAGAACGTTGCAGACAGCTCATGATCTTACTGAGATCTTCAGAATATACCGGATCAAGGAGTAGGTGGATATGGTTGGGCATAAGGCAATATCCAAATACTTCGAATTTGTATTTCTTCTTATATCGTTTGAGCAGAAAAAGGTACTTTTTGTAATCATTGTGATTATTAAAGATCCTCCGCTTGTTATTTCCTCGTGCATAAACATGATAGCAGGCATTTTCAAGTAGTAGTCTGGGTCCGGTTGGCATATATGGATCCTCCTCACTATAGTAGACGTATAAAGTCGCTAAAAAATTGCAATTATTTTAAAAAAGACACTGTCCCGATTGGAGTCGGGGCAGTGTCCCGATGCGGTTGGACACCGTCTCTGAAATTCTTCGATTTTGCTTGTGGTTTGGCGGATGGGGGGAGTATAATTCGATTAGAGCGCGTAATTAATCGTATTCCGTATACCGTCTTCCGTATTCCGTAATGATTGACTATATTGACAATTCTTCAGTTCCACAGTTACGAGGTGCGGACGACGGAATACGGACTATGGATTACGGACAACGGCATACGGACGAGAGCGGAGCCCCCCCGGAGGGGACGGAATGTGGACGACGATTCACGGACGACGAGTTCCGAAGGTAATAGACAGATAAGGAGCTCAATGAAAAAGAAACGGATTTTATTTTTATGTACCGGCAATTCCTGCCGCAGTCAGATGGCTGAGGGGCTTCTGAAGCACCTAGCCGGTGGCGCGTACGAGGTTTTCAGCGCGGGGATCTCGCCGACGGAGGTCAATCCTCTCGCTATTCAAGCTATGCGGGAATTGAATATCGATATATCGGACCAGAAGTCCGAATCGGTGGAGCAATATTTAGGGCAGGAGTTCGACCATGTGATCACGGTCTGCAGTAACGCGAACGCTTCATGCCCCACCTTTCTCGGCGGGTATGAAAAGGACCATTGGGATTTGGACGATCCGGCCCCAGCGCAGGGGGCCGTTGAGGAGAAGATGAAGGTATTTAGGCGCATTCGGGATCAGATTAAAGAGAAGGTAATAGAGCTTGTTCACGCCGAAAGCAAGAACCAGGGAAAGAACGGCCAGCCATGAAGAAAGATCTGTCGTTCCTTATTTGCGGCGAAGCGGGGCAGGGCGTTCAGACCGTTGAATTGCTTCTGACGAAGATATTCAAAGAGAGCGGTTTCAATGTCTTCGCCACCAAAGAGTACATGTCCCGTGTGCGCGGCGGGAGTAATTCGATCGAAATACGCATAGCCTCTGAAAAGGTCCGCGCGCCGGTTTATTCGGTCGATATCGCGATCCTCCTGGACAAAGGGGCGCTCGGCCATGTTAAGAAACGTCTCACCGATTCGACCGTTGTCCTCGCCGAGAAAGAGACGATAGGCCCGGCTGACCGCGCGATTGTCGACGTACCGCTTCATAAGGAAGCGGCCCTGATCGGCGGCGCGATCTACGCCAACATTATCGCCGTCGGCGTCGTTGCCGGTATCGTGGGCATAGACCGGCAGATCGTTCTGGATCGTGTTGGGCTGACGTTTGCCGGAAAGGCTCAGGACGTTGTGGAAAAAAACCACGAAGCGGTCAGGCGGGGGTATGCGCTTGCCGAAACAATGGCTGCCTCAGGAGCGATCACGAAGGAGCGGTTCTCGTCTCTTACGAGAGGCCAACCGCTTCATGATCAGATCCTCTGCAACGGCGCCGAGAGTATCGGCCTGGGGGCGCTCGCGGGAGGATGTAATTTTATATCGTCGTATCCGATGTCGCCGTCGACCGGCGTACTCGTTTTTCTCGCGCAGCGTACCGGCACGTTCAACATTATCGCCGAACAGGCCGAAGATGAAATAGCCGCGATCAATATGGCCATCGGCGCCTGGTACGCCGGCGCACGAGCGCTCGTCACGACCTCCGGCGGCGGATTCGCGCTGATGGAAGAGGGGGTCAGTCTCGCGGCGATGCTCGAGACGCCGCTCGTCGCGCATATCGCGCAGCGGCCCGGCCCCGCGACGGGATTGCCGACGCGGACCGAACAGGGGGATCTTGAACTCGTCCTCTATTCCGGTCACGGGGAATTCCCCCGGGCGATCTTCGCGCCCGGATCGGTCGAGGACGCGTTTCTCTGCGGTCACCGGGCTTTCTACGTCGCCGACAAGTACCAGATCCCGGTCTTTATTCTTACCGATCAGTACCTGATGGACTCGTATTATAACTGCGCCCCGTTCTCGATTTCAGGCGGTGACGCGGAGAACCATATCGTCCGGACCGATGCGGCGTATAAGCGGTATCGTCTGGCCGACAACGGAATATCGCCCCGCGGCATACCGGGGTATGGCGACGGCCTGGTGCTGGTCGACAGCGACGAACATGACGAGGAGGGCCGAATCACCGAGAATATGGACGTCAGGAACGCGATGGTCGAGAAACGGCTCAAGAAGTTGGATCTTGTTATCGGAGAATCTCTCGGGCCGGAGTTGATCGGCAGCGCCGGCTACAAAACACTCGTGATATGCTGGGGGTCGACGTATCCGATCGTCGAAGAGGCGATCAAACGGCTCGGCCGGGACGATATCGCTTTACTCTATTTTAAGCAGGTCTATCCTCTCCACAAAGATACGGCCGGGTACATTCAGAAGGCGAAAAAGACCGTCCTCGTCGAGAATAACGCGACGGGGCAGTTCGGGAAGCTCTTGAAACTTACAACCGGTATCGACATCAAAGAAAAGATCTTGAAGTATGACGGTCTGCCTTTTTTTGTGGATGAACTGGCGGGGAGATTGAAAGGTATAGTGTAGTGTGTATGCAGATAGTTGCTCTCAATTCGTCTTTGCGAGGAGGCCCGCGGAGCGGGACGACGAAGCAATCTCTGTCAGAATTGCTAAAAAGCGAGATTGCTTCGCTTCGCTCGCAATGACGTGTCGGGATGAGATTGCTTTGTCGACGAGTCACGACATACGAACGACGAAATACGATCGACGAAATATGGACGACGAGATCCAAAATAACTGAATACAATGGCAGACACTCAATTCGACCGCCCAAACATCGACATTGCCTGGTGCCCCGGGTGCGGGGATTTCGGTATTCTAAACGTACTGAAGCAAGCGCTCGCTGAGCTCGCCATCAAGCCGGAAGAGCTCGTGATGGTCTCGGGGATCGGCCAGGCGGCGAAGATACCGCAGTATCTCCGCGCGAACATGTTCAACGGCCTGCACGGGAGAGCGCTCTCGCCGGCGACCGCCATCAAGGCGGTGAACCCGGTTCTGACGGTGATAGCCGAAAGCGGCGACGGGGATATGTATGGTGAAGGGGGCAACCATTTCATCCATACGATACGGCGCAATCCGGACATTACCAATATCGTTCACAATAATATGGTCTACGGACTGACGAAGGGCCAGGCCTCGCCCACGAGTCAACGGGGATTCAAAACGCCGGTACAGACCACCGGCGTGATCCTTGAGCCGTTCAATCCGCTTGCGGTCGCCATAGCGCTGAACGCCTCGTTTGTCGCAAGGGCTTTTATCGGGGACCAGGAATTCACCAGGGAGATAGTCAAGAAAGCCATCGCGCACAAAGGATACGCGCTTGTTGACATACTGCAGCCCTGTGTTTCATTCAATAAGGTGAATACCTACCAGTGGTATAAAGAGAATACGTATAAACTGGAATCCTCATACGACCCGTCCGACAGGGCGGCGGCTTTCAAGCGGGCCATCGAGGATGAAAAGCTGCCGCTCGGGGTCTTCTATGTCAACGGAGAGAATAAACCTTTCCACGAAAACCTTCCCGTCTACGCGAGCGATCATACCCCCCTGATCCATCGGAAATTTGACGCAACAAAATTAAAAGACCTGATAGACTCAAGGAAATAAACAGACTGCATTAGTCACAAGACACAAGTCACAGGTCACAAGTGGCCTGTAACGATCTTTTATAAACTTGTGACTTGTGACTTGTTACATGTGACGTGTGACTTTTCTTCTTGACATACCCCTAGGGGGTATGATATACTTGCGGTAGATAAAGCCCCCATCACGACCGGAAGAAGGAGTATGAAATGAAGCACATAACCACCCACAAGGAGAATTTAATTGCGCTCAGGAGGATCGAAGGACAGGTAAAAGGCGTCCAGCGTATGGTGAAAGAAGAGAAATACTGCATCGACATTACTATCCAGATCCACGCGGCTATTCATGCTCTGTATCGAGTCTCGAAGAGAGTTTTATCTAAGCATATTGAGCATTGCGTGCAAGACGCGTTTACGGGAAAATCAAAGAAGGCAAAAATAGAAAAAATAAATGAAATACTCGAGGTTATAAAAAAGTTACACAAATTGAACTAAAGCGTATACATTAGCAGCGAAACACACAAAAGAGTAATAGAGAATAGGCGATGATCAAGGATCCGATTTGTGGAATGACCATAGAAAATGAAGCTTTTACCTATACATTCGAAGGGAAGAAGTTTTATTTTTGTTCTCAGGGCTGTCTTGAAAAGTTTAAAATATCGCCGACAAAGTTTTCCGGGGATTATGTATATGACACGGTTATCATCGGCGGGGGGCCGGCCGGGCTCACCGCGGCTGTGTACGCCTCGGTTTTAAAGATGGGCACATTTTTAATTACCAAAGATATCGGCGGACAGGCCATTGACAGCTCAAAAATAAAAAATTATATGGGGTTCGACTTTATCGCGGGTAAGGATCTGGTAAAAAAGTTTAAAGAGCAATTTTTGCGCGAGCATTACTTAGAGCACAAGCTTGATGAAGTTGCCAGGATCGATCAAAAGGATGGCGATTTTAAAATCCTAACAAAAAAAGGCAATACGCTATTTGCGCGTTCGGTCATTATCGCCTCCGGCATGAAAAGGAGAAGATTGGGCATTCCGGGAGAGGAGCATTTACAACGAAGAGGAGTTTCTTACAGCGCGGTTCAGGATATAACGATTTTTAGAGGATTGGATGTTATTGTTGTCGGCGGCGGTAACTCCGGAGTACAGACTGTCAGTGATCTGTGTACATTGGACTGCGCCGTAACCCTTGTTTCTCAAGGTAAGCTTACCGCTGATCAAAAAGATATCGAAATTCTTAAGAAAAATAGCAAGGTAAGAATCTTAGAAGAATATGATGTTACCGCGATTCGGGGAAAGGGAAGAGTCGAGAGCGTCATTGTCCGGTCTCGTGAAGGTTCAGATAGTAAAACCATCGCCTGCAGAGGGGTATTTATCCAGGTGGGGCTTCTTCCCAATACTGAATTCTGTCGTGAGCTTGTGGCGCTCAATGAGAAGGGAGAGATTATTATAAACGCGGATTGTTCAACGAGCGTTCAAGGTATATTCGCGGGCGGTGACGTGACGAACTGTTTTGGAAAAAGGATCGTTATAGCTTCCGGTGAAGGCGCAAAAGCGTGTTTGAGCGCGAAGAAGTATCTTTTGAATAGAAAAAGATAAAAAACACAAAAAAGGAGGAATGGAATGGACGAGCACAAAGAAAAAAATCAAAAGACGGTACAGTGTGTAAAATGCGAAAGGACCACATTAAAGCACGCCGCTTATGAAAAGGACGGTCAATATTATTGTTGCCCGGATTGCCTTGAAGGCAAGACATGTGATTGTCAGTAATGGCATATGGGGTGGACGTTGCCATTTTTTCCGATATAATATTAGGTAATCCGTCTGGAGAAGAGTATGATATATACTGTTACGATTAATCCGTCTATAGACAAGCATATTACTATCGCAAAGCTCATAAAAGACGATGCTATTCGCGCGAAAAGCATGCGCAGAGACCCCGGCGGTAAAGGTATAAATGTATCTCGTGTAGTAAGTGAGCTGAAAAGCAAGACCAGGGCCTTCGCTATTATAGGAGGCTGCGCGGGATATATGATGCGGGATCTCTTAGAAAATAACAAAATCGATTTTAATGTTATTGAAACCATAGGTGAGACGCGAATAAACGTTATAATAACAGACCTCTCCGATAGAACGCAAACAAGGATAAGTACAGAAGGGCCGAAAGTCAATTCAGGTACCATAGATAACTTCGTGGCTCTGTTGGACAAAGCGGACCCAAGGCCGTCATTTTGGGTACTGGGAGGGAGCCTTCCTCCCGGCGCGCCGAAAGACACATATAAAACGATCATCGAACACTTGAGAAAACGCGGTGAGAAATGCGCTCTGGACGCCGATGGGGAAGCTCTTCATTTAGGTATCGAAGCCGTACCGTTTATGATCAAGCCCAATGAATATGAGCTCGAGAGGCTCATAGGAAAGCCAATTGGGAATGACAATGAGATAGCGAAGGCGGCAACAGAGCTTTGTGATAGCGGAATTGAAATAGTAATCGTCTCTCTGGGAAAAAAAGGAGCTGTTGTCGCGACGAAAGACCAAGCATTTAAACTGGAAAGTCCGAGTGTTGAGGCCAAAAGTAAAGTAGGCGCGGGTGATTCATTGATCGGGGGGCTCTTGACGGCATTAGAAAAAGGATGGGATATTGAAAAAGCGGCCCGTTATGGGGTTGCCGCCGGTACTGCCGCGGTTTTGACTGAAGGCACCAGGCTTTGCCTGCGCGAAGATGTTGAGCGATTGTTCGGCCTCATAAAGGTAACAACGCTCTATAAACGAAACAAGGTTATCGTAAAAGATATCGTTTGCGGCATGCGGATCGAAGAATCACAAGCGTCGGCAAAGACCAGCTTCAAAAGCGCGCGCTATAGTTTTTGCTCATTGGTGTGTAAAGAAAAATTCAATTCCGACCCGGATAAATATATCAATAGAGGTCAAAATAAATAACAGCGGCAGAACGTAGGATGTTGATTTAATAAGGACGAACATAGCGGATAACGGATATATGGATCGCCGTGTTTCTTGTCCAAATGTAACTGTCAGGAATGGTCGACTGGTTCCTGTTTGCTCTCATTGATTTTTTAGATGAATAACATAGGGGATATAATGAATACGAGACGGCTTATTCGGATTATTATTGTTACAGCGGTACTTTTTGGATCTGTCGAGACCAGCTCGTTCGCGAAATCAAAGATAACGGTTCGTAAGAAAGAGCTTAAAAATATCGAAAAAACAGCCGAAAAGGATACATCGCTTCCTGAACGGCCTACCCTTAATGATTATATTAGCGCGGGCCTTTCTCGAAGTCCGGATTTAAGGGCATCCTTCTATGAATGGAAGGCGCGTTTTCAAAAAATAACCCAGGCTTTTTCCCTGCCGGACCCTCAATTTACCTATACAGAATATTTAGAAGAGGTTGAGACGAGAGTCGGCCCGCAAAGGAGGGCCTACGAGGTAATGCAGAAGATCCCTCTGCCGGATACACTGTGGATCAGAAAGAATAAAGCGTTCCGTGCCTCAGAAGAGGCCTATTATGGTTTTGAAAAGAAAAGGCTCGACCTTATCCAGGAAATCACCGATGCCTACTATGAGTACGCGTATCTGGCGCGCGCGATCGCTCTGACCGATGAGAACATGAAGCTTTTACAGTCTTTCGAGAGTGTCGCCCAGACCAGGTACTCATCGGGGCTCGCCAAGAATCAGGACCTCCTGAAAGTTCAGGTTGAGTTGGGGAAGCTGGAAAATGACCTCCTGAGCCTGAAAGATTTAAGAAAGCCTCTGGTTTCACGGCTTAACGCGCTTTTAAATCTCCCCGAGGACTATGATCTGCCCTGGCCGGATGAAACCCTCGAATCTATTAATTTTAACGACGCCTATAACGCCGATACCTCCGGCCTTATCGACAGACTTAAAAACAATAATCCCGAATTGAGGTCCCTTTCCGAAAAGGTCGAAAAGAATAAAGAGGATCTCAGGCTTTCCAGAAGAGATTATTTTCCCGATGTCGCCGTAGGGGTAAAGACGATCGATACGGGGGATGCCTTAAATCCGAATATGAAAGATAGCGGGAACGATCCCATTATGCTTATGGTGACCGTTAATGTGCCGGTCTGGTTTTGGCGGATCAATGCCAAGATCGAAGAATCCCGGTCAATGGTGCGGGCAGCGCAAAATTCTCATGAAGCGAAAAAGCAGGAATTATTATCGAAGCTGTCGCTTATCCATTATAAACTCAGAGACGCGGTCAGGCAGGCGGACCTCTATAAGGGCGCGCTCATCCCGAAAGCGAGACAGACGCTGAACGCGACGAATTCCGGGTATCAGGCGGGGCATGTCGACTTTCTTTCGCTGATAGACGCGCAGCGGGTGCTCCTGAATTTTCAGCTTGCTTATTATCGCCATGCCGCGGATATTCACCAGCGGCTGGCGGATTTGAATAAACTGTTAGGTATCATTGAAAATATAGATGATTAAAAAAGGAGCGTCTTGATATGGATCAGAGCGCGATAAACACGTTGAAGCAAAAATTAGAAGATCGTATGCGGAAACATTGGAGATTGATCGCTGTTTCCATAATCATCGGTTTTGTCATTTCGAAGATATTCTCTCCCGCGCATCAGGATACGCGTGGTTCCCATGGCGCTGATCAGGCCTCCCAGGAAAAGAAGATCAAATATTGGACATGCTCAATGCATCCTCAGATCAACTTACCGAAGCCCGGCAAATGTCCGATATGCGCGATGGACCTTATCCCCGTGTACGAAAGCGCAAGCGGCTCAGGCGGCGATGAGAGCGCGGTATCTTTGACGCTCAATGAGACGGGCCGAAAACTAGCGGAAGTTGAGACCACCGAAGTAGTATACGATGAAGTCTCCCATGAGGTACGGCTCGTCGGAAAGGTCGCGTATGACGAAACAAAACTCGCCTATATCAGCGCGTGGGTGCCCGGCCGGATCGATAGGCTCTACGTCGATTTTACCGGAGTAAAGGTTCGAAAGGGCGACCATCTGATAAAACTCTATAGCCCGGAACTGCTCGCCACTCAGGAGGAATATATTCAGGCGGTTAAGAACCTGGAGGAGACCAAAGAGAGCCAGTTAAGCACGATTCGCGATACGTCAAAAAGCACCTTAAAAAGCGCGAAGGAGAAGCTAAGGCTCTACGGTATCGACGATGATCAGATACAAGAGATCGTGAAGCGGGGGATCACGGAAGAGCATATGATAATCCGTTCGCCGGTGACCGGAACCGTGATCCATAAGAACGGATTTGATGGGATGTATGTCAAGACAGGGGATAAGATCTACACGATCGCCAACCTGAGCCGTGTCTGGCTCTTCCTTGACGCCTATGAAAGCGATATTCAGTGGCTGCACTACGGCCAGCATGTCACCGTCGAGGCTGAGAGTTTCCCCGGTGAGGTATTCCACGGAAAGATCGCGTTCATCGATCCCTTTGTTAACGAAACAACGCGCACGATAAAACTGAGGGTCAATGTCGATAATGTTAATGAAAGACTGAAGCCGGGGATGTTCGTTCGCGCCTCAATACGATCCATTCTCGGAGAAGAGGGAAAGGTTTACGAGGAAGAACTGGCGGGTAAATGGATCTGTCCGATGCATCCTGATGTGATAAAGGATGAAGAGGGATTGTGCGACATCTGCGGAATGGACCTTATAAAGACGAGCGAATTCGGATTTGTCGATGTGCCCGATCAGGAACGAAAGGCGCTCATAATCCCGAAGACCGCTCCGCTCATTACCGGAAAACGCGCTATCGTCTACGTTGAAAATGAGGCCGAAGCTGACGGCATATACCGGTATGAAGGCAGAGAAGTTGTTCTGGGGCCGCGCGCAGGGGACTTGTATGTCGTGCTTTCGGGCTTACAGGAAGGCGACCGGGTCGTCACAAAGGGGAACTTCAAGATCGACAGCGCCCTTCAGATACAGGCGAAACCGAGCATGATGAACCCGGCAGGATATTATAGTGAGTCGGATAGCGTATTCTCGGAAGGCATGAGCGCTTCACATGAGAACGCGAGCATACTGCTGACTGCCCTGCCTTATTATTTAGCGGCATCAAAAGCTCTGTCCGAAGATAACCCGCGTAGTGCCGCCGGAAATCTTGAGAAATTTAGAGATGAGATAGGACGGATACTGGCGGGAAACGCGTTAGAAGATACAACGAAAGGTATCGCGAAGGAAATACGTCAGCTGAGAGATGCGTCGCTGAAGATCGATCACGACCTGGAGTCGTTACGGCCGCGATTCGCGGAGATTACAGATGTTCTTAAAAGCATCTTCGAAAAATATGAATACAGGGAAGATTTAAGATTATACTTAAGTTTTTGTCCGATGGCTTTTGACGGTAAGGGAGGGTATTGGTTTCAAGATTCTGATGAAATAAAGAACCCATACCTTGGGTCAGCAATGCCGGACTGCGGCGAAATAAAGACTGAATATGGAAGAAAGGTCGAGAAGACCAAGCCTATGGCCGGCCATGCGGGGCATTGATGGGCAGGTAGTGTAGTTAATCGTATCTGGTATCTCGTATCTAGTATCTGGCGTACCGAATTTCAGTGCTCGGATCTTATGTATCAACTATAGTCGATATCTTTTACTAGATACCAGATACAAGATACTAGATACAAAGTTTGACATACGAACGACGGAATACGAACGACGAAGCAAATAATAGCATCACCTAAGAGAGCGCGACAATGTTAAATTCCATGATCAGGTTTTTTCTTGAAAATAAGCTGGTAACCGGTCTTGTTATAATTTTTGTACTCCTATGGGGTTTTTCCGTATTGCCTTTTGATACTGAACAGGGCGCGATCCCGAGAGACCCTGTTCCGGTTGACGCTATCCCCGATATTGGCGAGAACCAGCAGATCGTCTTTACCGAGTGGATGGGCAGGTCACCCCAGGATGTCGAGGATCAGATAACCTATCCTCTGGCGGTCGCTCTGCAGGGGATCCCCGGTGTGAAAAGTATCAGGAGCTACTCAGCATTCGGGTTCTCAACGATATATATCATCTTCAAAGAAGACGTTGAGTTTTACTGGTCCCGTTCACGCGTACTTGAGCGGTTGAGCAGCGCGCTCAAAGATCTTCCGGAAGGGGTGTCACCCGCTTTAGGGCCCGACGCGACCGCGCTCGGCCAGATATTCTGGTATACGCTGGAAGGTGATGGATTCGGCCTTGAGGAGCTGCGGTCGATTCAGGATTGGTATGTAAAATACGCCCTACAGTCGACCGAAGGGGTGAGTGAAGTCGCCTCCGTCGGCGGCTTTGTGAAAGAGTACCAGATCGATGTTGATCCCGACGCGATGCGCGCGTACGGTGTCGGCCTGAAAGATATTATCACCGCGGTAAAGAAGGCTAATTTAGATGTAGGCGCGAAGACGATCGATTTTAACAGGACAGAATACGTTGTCCGCGGCATCGGATTCATAAAGAGCCTCAAGGATGTCGAGAATGCCGTCGTTAAGG
>JBDRSA010000021.1:0-15719 GCA_043825275.1 Candidatus Omnitrophota bacterium | reverse complement strand
CGGGATCCCGCACGGCGTTCAGGACAAGCTTCGCCGGGTTCAATGTATTGGCGGTCCTGAGAACTTCGCGAACCCATTGTATCTTTTCGGGGCTAACGCCTTTTTCCGCCAGCATCGCCTCAAGCTCCAGTATTACCTTGGCATCCCGCAGCGCTTCCGGCATAACCGGCGCCGCCTCCACCGTCGGCGAGGCGCGGGGTGCTCCCGGGCTCTCCTCAGCTTTTTGAGAATCTTCTTTACTGGAAGATACCATCTCAGCATAACGATATACTTCATTCTGAAACAAAAGACTGATAAGATACGCCTTAAGCTGGTCGTCGGGATGTGACCGCCGAACCTGCCGCGTTTCTTTATCATACCAGATGGGCTGACATGTCCCTTTTCTCAAACTCGGCCCCCCGGTAGATTCAAAGACCTGACCGATATATTGAGCGGGATCAAACTCAAAATGAGTCAGCTGTTCCGACTCTTCGCCACCCCGAATGAAATCCAGCTCTTCCTCGCTTAAATCAGACCGGAGGATCGGGGTAACAGACGGATATCTGCTCTTGACAAGAATGATCTCCACTTCGCGGGGTTTTCCGCCATGCTCATCAAGATAACCTCTCCTTTCGTCAAAGTATCTTATCACCGCGGAAACAAAGTATGGCATCGTTCCTCTATACATGGAATCAAAAAGTGACACTTTCTCTTTTTCGAGCGTCCCCATTTTTTTCAAGCTATCATATATCTCTTGGGACATCGCGGCAAATTCAGAATCCGGAAAGTGACCCATCATATATTTAAACCAAACAAACGACTGCTCTTTAAGGTACTCATAATCCGTTTCTTCTCTCTTAAGCTCTTCTGTTCTCGTACTAGCCCAGTCGTCGTACTTCCTTGCAAAATGTGCGTAAAGACTGTTCGAATTCCAACTCTCGCCCATCATAGTGGTATTAAGATAGAGAGCGCCTCTTGACGCGATATTTTCACTGCCCAACAGCTTTTCATATGTCGCATGCGTATAATCAGCCAAAGCCATGTCCCGCGCGAAATAAACAAAGGACCGATCCTTATCTCGTGTAAGATCCGCGATTTGACAGGCAAAGTACCGCGCGGCGATCTTTATCATATTCGTAGTCTTCTCAAAATTATTCTGCATCCAAAATTGTGTAATCTTGGTTTTAGAGCCATCAAATTCATCTTTTTCTTCGCCAAGCTCAACTGCTTTCTTCAATAAGAGTTCAATGATCTCACTCTCTTCAAGAGCTCGATCAACCGCAGAAACACTCAATCCGTACCTATCGGTAACATCCATCTGGCCGCTTTGAGGCGCGATAACATCAGGGGGTGTCTCAGGCAGCTCCCCGCTCGGCGAGGCGCGGGGAGGGCTCGGTTTACGGTATTCGGTTTCCGGCGTACGGTGGCCGACCCCCGTCGGCGAGGCGCGGGGGGCTTCGGGGGATGTTTTTACAAGATGTTTGACGTACTGGATGGCTGTTTCACGTAAACGCTCATCTCTTTTTGTCCGTTCCATTACCTTAGTAATAACCGGCCATCCCCCTTCTTCTTGTGGAGCGGGACCGCCAAGGCCTTCATACTGTAACCAATAAACAGTTTCTTTGTACCCCATCTCCTGGAATGCTTGCTCTAGATCATCCAAAATTGTCTGTTCTCTGAAGGAGAAAGCTTTCTCGCTTCGCAAGACATCGGCTAACTGTCCTGCTTCATCCCCCGACATTTCAAACGCTACAAGCTCTGGAATGATCAAGCGTTCGCTGCCCGATTGATCTCTCACGGTTTCTCCGACATTATCGCTTTCCAACAATACAGCAACACCATCGGTTGAATTGAACGTCGAAAATGTCCTTTCAGCTATTGCTTGATCTCTCCCCAGACTCACATGATCAATTATCAATTGACTGTATCCACCAGAAGTCCTCATGCAAAGGAAGTATTCCGTTTGACCTTGCTGATCAACAACCGAATCGATATAAATTTCTAACTTGTCTTTCTTTATTCTATTGTGCTCGCCATAGGTATGGATACTTGATATGCCCGTTCCTCTGTATCCCCGTCCGACCCTGGTCTCCTCTTCTCTCAATCTGTCGAGAATGTCCTGATCTATAGACATCCCGACTCCGGTAGCCATCCTCTTCTGGTCAGAAAATGTCTCTAAATATTCTTCTTTTTCAGCTTGAGTTAATCGACCGACCAAATAGCGCTTTACCGTATCAATGTCCCTCTGTAATGTCCACGATGAATCACCGACGCTTGAAGGGGCCAGAATAACACTTAAGATCGCGGCCTCTTTTATGCTGGCGCCATTTTCGAATAACTTATCTCTCCTTGCCGTAGCAGATATATGGCTGACGTTACCACGCACCTTGGCAAGCGCCTCAATTTTTGCAAGCAGGGCAAACGCTTCGGCGTCGGTAAAGGTTTCGAGCACATCTGCTACGGTCCCGCAATAATCTTCTCCTTTTCTTATTTGATCTACAAAAGGAATCAAAAGTGGCCTGTTTAAACGAGTCAGAGGAGCTCTATCAATTTGAATATTTGAACGATCGCCAGTGTCAAATCTCATACCGGACAATCCCGGGATCGGTTCAGCAACAGGAACCTCCGCTTTTCTTGCTTCAAGAGGTAAAGTATCCCCGAAAATTCTTTCATTCAGCTCTCCCCAATCTATATCGCCTGAAGTCTTTGCTCTTTCTAGTATGTCAAGAACACCTTGTGCCGCTTCATTGGGGGATTTATTGATACCTCCATATATAGACGAATCATGGTATGTGGTAGATGCGATCTCGCGCAGCACCTCTAGGATCTGGTCAAGTCTTTGGGCTTGAATCGCTTTCCTGAGACGGTTTATCTGTTCTTCGAAAACCTGCTTGGTCTTTAATTCATCATCCGTAGGCGCACGATACTGTCCGATCCTCGCCATTCTTTGTCCATCTGTGCCTTCGGAACAATCGCGATAAAACTTTGCTACCCAATCATTAAACGCCCTCTTGTCGCGGAACGTAAGCGGCGGTTCCTCTCCTTGTGGAAGCAGCGCTGCGACCCAAGTCGAAGCTTCATCTGCCGTTTCAAAAATTCGGGCGTGTCCGTTTTCATTATAATAAACAGCTAAGAGCGCTTCCTTCAGATCCGCGATCTCCTTGAGCGCATTGTCATCAGCATTTCTAAAATTGAAATCTCTAAACCACTCATCAAGACGGTCTGAATAAACCTGGTCATATTTCGCGGAACCGTTCATCCAGGTAAGCGCTGCAGTGATCTCACTCCACTGCCGCTTCGTAACTCCTCTCAGCCTTAACGCCCCTGCCAATATGCCGAGCTGCTCATTCCCGACAGGTCCTCGCATCTCCGCAAAAATAGTGGCTGAAGCGGGCTCTCTTTCTTCAACCTGCGGTCTTTCTTCCCGCGCCATGACATTAATAGCGGAATGGAATAGCGCTCTTGCCACTCCCGGATCGTGTTCCTGCCTTGCTAAAATATATTCAAGATCAACCCGGACTTCTTCTCCCTCAGGGCCGGGTTCCGTAAAAAACGTTTCGTTATCCGCCAGGCGTCTGGCGATATCCTCGATAGCGCCCATGGCGCGTGAAGGGTTATTATGATTTGCGGCAAGCGCAAAAACCAGGATCGAATAACGCATTTCTTGCGAATCTTCTCCGAACGATAATCCAGCCGATTCTAATCTCGCTATAGCCCGCAAAGCTTGAGGAACAAAAGGTATCCAATCCGCATCTTGAATATTGAATCTGCCGCTCGTACCTCCTACGGGGATGCCATCTTCAGTAGTAGGGGTCATAGTAAAAAACAATACGTCCCTTCTCCCGTGTGTAATGTCTATAAGGTCGGCGCCTCTGCCTTCTCCAATACCTGCATCATCATCGAAAAGCACACTTATTCCCGCCTGAATACGGTCAGCGGTATAGAAAGGTACTTGTGACGCGGCATTTCTGAAGATAATCCTGGGTTGAGTCGACGATACTTCGATCGTAACCCACTCTTTTAAATGCTGTATCTGCATAATATCTTGATCGGACTTATGACTATCTCGAGTAAGTGAGACTTGCAGAGCCTTCGTGGCTTTGATTATCTGTGCTTCGTCAAGCAGATCCAGAATATGAGGAAATTCATCAAACAAAAGTCCTCTGAGATGCTGCCGACTGCGCTGTGTACTGTCACCCTCCCCTGCCGTCGGCGAGGCGCGGGTGTCCAGTTCGCCGGTTTGCCGGTCTGCCGGTCTGCCGGTTGCGCTCGGCGAGGCGCGGCGCTCTCCATCGATCGAATCATCCTGCTCTTGCGCCGTACCCTCTTTAAACTCCTTGGTTGTTGTCCAATAATATATGGTTACACGCGGCCCGTCTTTGGCGGCGGGAACAAGAAGACGATTATTCAGATAGATAGCTATTTGATCTCCCTTGAAACCGATACCCTTGAGGACGGAGTAGTGATAGGCATTTACCGGGGTCTCTGAAGAGGTGAATTTCTTTTGAACATTTTCCGGAGTAAACGACCTGAAGATCTCGGCTGCATCCTGACCCGAAGTCTTTAGCTTATCACCGACAAAATGATAACTTGCCGATAACCATTTTTTACGATACTGCCATGCCGCGATGCTTTGAAAGCCATCGAGAACACAGCCGCGGTACATTTCGCCGTTCATTACTGCGGTAAAATGATTTGTTTTTGAATCGATCGGAAGCGTCTCGCACATTTCTTCTCCAATCACCCCGTTATTCGACTCATAGAACGGGCGATCCCCGGTGTATTCTCCCGCATACGACACAATCAATTCATTACGTACCTGAATCTCCTCTGCCCGTAACAGATCCGCATTGACGCCGTACCCCAATGAGTTATGCATTTCGATAAAAGTCGTTGACCCGGGATCCAGTATAACGCGTCCTGTCGGCGAGGCGCGGGTATCCAGTTCGCCGGTCTGCCGGTCTGCCGGTTCGCCGGTTGCGCTCGGCGAGGCGCGGGAAGAACTCGGTTTAGGGTGTACGGTTTTCGGTGTACGGTGTTCGACCCCCGTCGGTGAGCGACGCACCGGAGTTTCCGGTACTTCTTCGAATTTAGCTGATCCCTTTTGTATAATTGAAGCGCCGGACTCGTTTAAATCCATAGCCAGTGCACTGTAATAGGCATCTTGCTCTGGATGTTTTCTTGGAAATCCAATCATATCATATACTTCCCCCGTTGCAGAATCTAAGATTATGTTATCTGAACCGGTCGAGCCAGATTTCATCGAGATCTCAACAACTTGCATTCCCAGATTTTCAACTTCCATCATTATTTCGGCAACACGCTCTATCTCTGATTTAACATATCCTCCTATGATCCGAACCTCCAGATTCTCTCTTTTTTGAGACCCCATAAAACTAAGCATTAAATTGAGGCTTGGCTCTATAAGAGTTGGAGAATCGGAATGCATTAGTGCTCCTGTCTTGCTTTCTTTGTCGTAAATAGAAACAATTACACAACGACCGGCGCCATTTGTCTCCAGATATCTCGGCATACCTTCTTTAAATCTTGTAATCCCTGCCTGAAGCTGCCATACATCAATCGCGTCAGGTTCTTCAAATGCCACCATCGTTTCTCTTCGTTTTCCGCTCGACTGTGAAAGCATACTTTTTACTTTCTCGACATAGGTTTTTATTTTACTAATGCGGTTTTTAGCATATTCCGTAGCTTCGGGAAGGTTCCCTTTCGTTTTTATGAAATGCGCTAATGGGACCTCGCCTTCAGCCAACCACATACTTATTTCATCGGATGACCCACCTAAATATATTTGAACAGGTTTGCTATCATTTCCAAGTTTTATCGACAAAAGAGCGGCGTTAGTTTTGCGCCCTGGAATATAGTAACGAAGAAAATTGTTTTTTTCGCGCAGTATTAAAAGTCTGCCTTTCTCTTGATAAACAATCTTATCTTTTTCCAGGTCCTCCACCTTTCTTTTGATGTTAAAGCTTTGATTCACAAAATAATCTTCCCCAGTTATACCTGCCTCTCTCTTCCACTCTTCACCTTCGGTGATAGACATTGCCTCTTCTATAAGTCTGTCGATATCGAATTTCTCCACAGCCGGCGAGCGGCGGTCCAAAGGAGCTTCCGCAGCCGGCGAGGCGCGGAGGGCTATCGGCACCGTTTGAAAATTGTACCACCCAGCGCCTTCTTCCGGATGTTGGAACATCTCATGCGCGCCGATCGCGATCTTCTCTTTTCCCTCATCGTCGGTTATTATTCCTCCGATAATTTCAAGAAGTTTTCGATCCTTTTGGAGCTGTTCGTTCAAATCTCTTTCCCAGATGAATTCTCGTATTTCCTCATCGGTATAGTAACTCTCATCGACCTTTCCATGGGCAAGATGGAACGATATTCTGTCCGCAATACTGGGGACGATATCCTCTATTTTCATGGGACGATCCGACTTTTTTGCGTCTTCAGTTGTAGCGTGGTTGTGGAAATACCCGAAAAATTCGAGCCCTTCCTGAAGCTTCGCTCTTACGATCCTCTGTGAACGGCGTTCTCCGTCAATATCAAAGTCGTGTGTACGTAGTTTTATAATCCTCTCTTCTCCTGCCGGAATCTCTTCGTATTCCGTAATACTTCCATTTTTTCCGAACAGGAGCAGTCCGTGCTCCTGTTTTTGATGGCCTCGACTAATAAGATCCGCCATCGCGTTGATCACGGCAGGCTCGATAGAAATCGGGGCGCGGTCAGATACAAACGGATTGAGATCGATACTCACCCCCGCTGGCGAGGCGCGGGAATCTGAACGGAATTCCCCAAAACCGCTCGGCGATTCCCGCGTCCCTGAACCGGGGGCCTTATCCGCGTCGCTGCTACCATCTACTTTTAACCCGATGATTATTGGCAATAGTCTTTCTATGATGCTACGGGCCGATTCCTCCTCTTCGCCTTTGAGAAGGTCAAGCAGGTTAACCGGATTTTTGTTTGGGTCGATGTCGCGAGCCAATTCAGGCCATAAGTATACTTCCAGACTAATCGGTTGATCCACGTGTTTATCCTGCTCAACTTTCGTCCCGTACAAAACAGTTAAAATGCCTTCTCGCGTGACTATTATATCTATATTCCCCGGAAGTACGTAAGGCCTCTTTAAGTCAAGGTTTTTTTTCGAGTTTATTGCCCGGACCATGCCACTTACGTAAGGCCTCGTCCTTATCTTTAAGTCAAGGTTTCCTTTCAAGTTTATTGCCCGGACCCTGCCCATAATGCCAAAACCAAGTTCAACATCCTGACGCGTAAAAAGGATGCCGCTAATATCGGTAATTCCCATCTTCAGCGCTTCATCGACTACCCGGTCAAGTAATCCTACCTGGCTTGTACTCATATGGAAAAATATAAGAACGTCTTTTCCATTTTTTCTTCCTCTTAAGGCAACCCCTGAACAACCGCCCATGTCGTATGCGAATAACCTGTAAGGATTTTCTTCCTTATTTGTTTCAATAATTATTACCGATTCTGTCGGCACCCAGTTTTTAGGCCTGTAGCCTTTTTCCAAATCGGATATATCGATTTTTTTTATTCTTTCGGAGTCGCTGCGGCGAGACAGCAACTCTATATCCTTACTATAAAATGAATCGTTATACCACATAATATCGCCATCTGCCAATTCATTACCTAGATCTTTAAAAGGAATCCGAGTAACTATTTCAATGCCGGCCCGTAATACGGGCTCTATTGCTCCCCAATCGGGTGCGTCAGCTACCGCCTCTTCCCCGCTCGGCGATGCGCGGGGTGTTCGTCCGTCGTCCGTCATCGGTATTTCGCCTTTCACGCCTGTAGGCGACTGGCGACTGGCGACTGGCGACTGGTGACTTTCTTCCCCGCTCGGCGAGGCGCGGACGGCGGCAGCTTGTTCTTCAACAACCTCTGCCATAAAAACCGGTGCTGGAACACGGACATGTGGAGTTAAAAGATTGATACGCTCAACTGGAACATGTGAGGAAATTCCGGTTAAAGTAAGTACATTGTCCGGTAAGCCCGGATACCCCAATGCCACCCATAATTTATCTTCTACTTCGAGGAATTTTGCCTCTCCTTGATGGCAGTCGAATCTATCCGATAACAGACGTACGGCATCCTTGTAAACGCTCGCATTAGATCTGTAGCTGGGCTTTACCATCACTTTCCCGCCTGGTTTCAATTTCCTCGCCACGCTCGGATCTCTAAATTTTTCGAGAATTGAAATTCCGAAATTATCGGCAGGCGCACTCGATAAGACATAATCAAGCGAACCGTCCGGGAGCCTGCTCAATATTTCGAGATCCGCCTTCACGGTAACCTGGTCGTCAACGGATATCTTCCTGATCGGCAGATTATCCGCTCTCATAAGTGTCACGTACCTATCCGCATCTTTCGGAGCTTCGCCGAAAGGATATTTATCTCTCTTGCCGATCTTCAATGCTATGGCGCCCCCTTGCTTCAAGATTTTAATAAATCTATCCACTGTACCCTTTTCGTTGTGCTCGCTCAAGTATTCTCTCAAATCTTCGAATCGCGTTTTCCCTTGCGCAACAACCGATGGCCTTGCTTCTTTCGGAGAAGGAAGATCCCCTCTCTTTATTTCTCTCTCTTCCATAAGCCGCTCAGCGACATACGCAAGATCTCTATCTCCGCCATATAATAATTCAGCAATCTTTTCTTGCACCGTAATCTTTTCTTGTGCCGTCTCCGGCCTACTTGGCATGGCTATCTGCGCGTTCTTAATCTTAACCAATTTGTATAATATTTTTGCCGCCAAGACGTATGTCCCGTCAGGGTTTATAATCCGTGGCAGACCGTCGGTAGTTAAATATCCCGTTGTGAAAAGCATAGTTACTTTCATTCTACGCATTACATTTAAAAGGTGAGAGCTATACCGGTTACCGCTTCGCAGTACCCTCTCGTACTCATACATCCCCTTCGAATCCATGACAACGTCTAAATCACACCCACAGACTTCAGCGTCTGTACTCTCTGTCTCTAAATCTTCCAGCGATTTCCACGTTACCCTCGGATCTTTGTCCCAATCTGGCCACCGCTCCCTATCCTGTACGCCTATAATCTTTTCCATATAACCAACGTTTAAAAGTGCTATAAGAAAGTCCGCTATGTCTAATTTTTTTGCTCCGAAGGCGATATGCGTCTCTCGGCTGTGTCGATTGGTCGGAGCCAGAATTCCCGAATCCGGTTTTTCTAAATCATCATGATAATCAATATGAACAACCGGGGGTTTCTTTGCGTTTTTCCTTAACTTCTTACTCAATTCTTCTTTTGTATAGGCGTCGAAACAGAAACTGTACATATGGTTATGCGGCCCCGACCAGTATATCTTCTCTCCATTCTTCAAGGTAACTTTTATGTACCAGCGCCTGCCGCCGACAAGATACCGTGTGCCGTTAATGACCGCTTCATACACCGGAAGCATCATACTGTCCATATCGACTTCCTCAAACATCCCTTGCTCAACAGTACAATCTTCGAGCTCTAAAGACAGGATCCCGGTAGGCGCGACTTTTAAATAGCGGACCGCATCCGCGTATTTGGCGTACTTCTGCGGTTTTTTCGCGAGCCTTTCTAATACCTTTTCTTCATCCGGGAAGAGCTGCCGAGCCCTGATCCTTCGTACGAAATCTGCCGGGTTCCCCGATCCGGAAGCTTCAAAGTCATCAATCCATTGTGTGTAATCTGCTAATCTCTCTTCAACCGTCTCTCCCGTCGGCGACTGACGGCCTACGAGCGCCAGACCATCCCGGGCGTCGGGTGCCTCTTCGGTTTCCGCTTGCGGCACTGCGCCTTCAGCGAGAGCGCTTGCGGCTTCTCTGGTACCTGCGGGAATACCTTCGTAAAGAGCCGCCATCTCTTCTAAACTACAGATACGCTTTATTTCCCGTCTTCTCTCTACGAATCGGAGCAACGCTTCATCACGTGCGGCATCTATACCATGCTCCCCGAGCGAACTCATGAGGTGCGGTCGGTCCCGTATCATTTCGATATCATTATTAGAATCAAATTGAAAGTCTGTATACCGGTCAAAATACCACTGTACCTCACTCCAAAGTTTCACGGATTGAGGCCCTGATCTCTGTATTCTTCGTATTGACTCGGCCCTTCGGTGCTCTAAAAGATCGGGCGACGAACAGAAAAGTGCGGGATAAAAAAGCTCTCTATTTTGCCAAGGGTAGCGTGAAGCATCCGTTACAATTCGTGGACCAATGATAAATTCGCTCCGTATCTTTTCTTTGATTTTGAACCATTTTTCCGGATCGTCTTGAATTTTTTCTTCCCCTCGTAAGATAAAAATAGTCGGACGATCGATATCTGAATCTTCACGCGCGTACCCTTTAAGAACGCTGCCTTTGACCGTAAGCACGATTTCGATATCATCCGATTCCAGCTCTTTCCGCAGGAACGCTATAATATCCGATCCCATCTTTTGCATAGTGTCGCGATGTTGTAATGTCTCCTCTGTGATGAAAAACGGGCAGGCGACCGTCCGGAATGCTCTCCCGAGAGCATCATCATACAGGATGTGCGGTTCGTGCCCGACAAGCTGCCGTACCGCGTCCTCGTAGAACGGAGATACGGTAAACGCCACTCCGGGCATCTCCTCGGGAGACGCGAGGGGCGAGGCGGGCATCTTTGCAACCTGTTCTTCTTCAACTATAATCTCTACATGAGTGAAATCGATAAGAACTAAATTTTCTTCTTCGGCTGAATCTCCGATATATCCTACATTCGCCGGTTTCAAATCCCTTACACGAATGCCATACTCTTCAAGCTCTTCAGAAACCCTTTTCGCCTTCCTTTCCAAAGCGAGCTCTTCATCGCGAGTATTGGCCCTGCCCTCAAGCGGCCTGCCTTTCTCTGAAACTATAAAACCGTTGAAATACCCGACCGGTGCGCATTTAGGAATTTTTATCATCACATAACCGTCACGAATCACAACTTCACAGTTCTCGCGCCCGGCGCTTTCTACTGCCCTCCACATAAGCCGCGCCTCATCTTCATACCTGACCAAACCCTTTTCTCTTTTAACTACAACATGAGGAAGGACTCGCGATTCATAGACTATAGAATAATCTCCTTCGCCGACATACCGTACCGCGTCAGTCTCGTCTCTGTCGAATAAATAAACCAAGCGTTTTAATTCGCTTGACGGTAAAGCTTTTGTGTCCGCTGGCGGAGCCCTCAGCTTTTCAATCATCCATTCAACCTGGTCAACAAGTTCTCGTGGCGCGTTGCCGGTTTGTTTAAGTTCGGATAAAAGCTCGCGCGCTGTTTCCGCATCACCAAGTGTGATGGCTTCCCGAACAGCCTGCATCTCTTTATATCCCGTTAATATATCAAAGATTTCCTGCGCTTCTTCCCAATCTCCTCTGATTAGTCTCGCCTGAGTAGAACCTAATTGTATTCCTAAAATGCCGAGGAACGTCTCCAGCTTTGTAAAAGCTCCGAGGACATTATCCGATTCTATGAAATCATTGATTTGTCTCATGCGTAACTCTCTTTTCTCTTCTAGCTCTGTTCTTTTTTGTACGCTGTTAGAGCTCTTTTCTTCCATCGCGCTATTTACATGATCACTAAAGAGAAAATCGCGGAATGTAGTGCTTGTCCAATTTCTCAATTTTGCTAACTCTCTTCTAGCGCGATCAGCATCACCTACTCTTATTCCTATTGCTTCTATCCTTGTTATGGATAGAGCAGGCAATAACCTATCTCTTATGCCGGAAACTTTCCTTCCTCTCATAGCTTGAGTCGCAGTCGGCGGTTCGGTAGATAAATCGATCATAAACTTTTTCTCCTCTCCCCCCGGCGAGGCGCGGTCAATCCGTGGACTACGCTCTATGGACTGTGGACTAATTTTCTCCGCCGGCGAGGCGCGGAGAGCCGCTTTGGGTGCGTCTCCAAATAATTCGCCGGGCATGGGCTCTATCACGGAAAGCACCTCCCAAACCGGCTCATTGTTCTTGAACCAAAGGGGCATTACTTTAATATTCCCATATCCATGAGCTTGCAGTGTCTCGCTTGTAGACCGGACAGCGAAGAAAGGAACAAAAATATGGGAGAAATTTTTCAGCGGGACAAAACCTCCGGGTTCACCCTCTTTTGCCCTCACTACTTTTTCTCCGCCCATAGTTCCGTTATGTGTCGTGAGTTCTTCCGCCTTTGTACGACTGATACCGAAGAGAATCGGCAGCTCAAAACCTTTTTGCGAACCCCAGCCACCGGAAATAAAAGCATTTCCATCCGGATAGTGCTTGAACGATACAGCATGTCCCGTATAGCCTCCTCCAAAATGACTCTCACCCGTCTTTTTTGTAAGACCCTTCGCGTGAAAATAATCTACACTCGCAATACCTCCCAGATTGATCACATCCGGTAAGATATTGCTATACGTCCCGTGGGTGAGGACAACAGGATTTTTAGTGTCTCTGTATCTGTTATCTTGTACAAAATCACTGCCATAATAATACTCTGTCACCTCCGGTAAATGAATGTTAACAATGAAGACGTTGATCTTGGCACGTGGATAGCGCATCTTTGCTCTTTCCTCTAACCACTCCATGACACCAAGCGACTGAATATTTTGAACAAGATCGAAAATCTCAGGAATAAAGTATTGCGCTGTTTCGAGGCCTATAGCTGCCTGGTTCCCCTGATACAGCCGGCGTAACAACATCATCGCTTCGACTCGATTCTTTTCGCAGATATTTGCTCTCACGCTGAACTCTTCCCTGGCTTTCTCCCAAGGGGCCACTATCGACGCTTTCTTCTCTTCAAGCGCTTTCTTCTTCTCTTCCGCCCCCGGAGCAGTCGAGTACTTAGCATATGATATCTCGTCACCAATATCCCTGGCTTCTTTTTCCAATGCCCCGACCCTGCCAAACCATTCATCTGCCTCTGCCTGATACGTGTCCATTGTTTTCAAATAACCGTCGATCGCATCCTCAATATCTTTCACGGACGGAATAGTTGATAGTTCTTCTGGAGATGGCCTGTCAATAATGCGATATATTCTTCCGGTTCTGTCTCCTGCTTTCCAGATAACATATACTTTATTGTCATACGTAACTGCCTCCTCAGTGCCTGAAGAAAGCGCCCTCTTATCTACTTCCGGGATCGCGTCATATATATCTTGGTCAAAAATATCGCCCGCTTTCATGGATCCGGGCAAAGGAGATTTTGGCTTGATTCCCGTGGCTTTCAAAATACGCGACCAGACGGAGGAAGCCGCTGTCGGCGAGCTTCGCCCTGCGACCAAAGGGAGTCCCGAGCGTAGTCGAGGGAAGCTTGCCGAAGGGCTTGCCCTGAGCGAAGTCGAAGGGGCGCGGGTAGGTGCCTCCGCAACAACGGCAGGGGCCTCCCCTGTCCACACCACATAGACCTGTTTTCCGTTGATCGTTGCATCTTTGACCGGAATCGCGTCCTCTCTATTTATGAGAGTGAACTCACACCGCTCGGGTATTACCGAATTCTTGCCGTCCATGAGAGTGCTGACGACTTTTAAGCAGTCCGTAAGCGCATTCCGTATATCTTTCGCCTGGGGGCCGTACACTTCGGAAGATTTATCGCAGAAATACGAATAGATAGCGATCGCGGAGACATTGGTGAGGATATACTTAAAGAGCGCGGAGTTCTCGCCGGCGAGGAGTTTGAAATACGGGCACTTCTCTTCGGCCAGGCCGAAATTCGGCAGGATCGAAACGTATGAGATCTTGTTCTTCTTAAGGAGCCGCGTGAAGTTCGCCGCGTGGAACCCTCCGGTTACGGCTATGGAGTCTTTCTGTCGGGAATCTTTGATCCGTTTTTTGATGTTCTTTACAAAGACCCCGTCGCGCTCTAAGCTTAAAAGATAAAATTGCTCGATCTTCTTCAGAAATCCATCGAGCTTGTCGATGCCGTCATCAAGCCGCGGCACGAGCCCATACCGGGGCGAGGTTTTGTTGAGAAAATCGATAAGCTTGCGGACGCCAAGCCTCTTTCTGAGACGCTGATACTCCTCGAACTGTTTTCTTGTCAGGTCGATCTTGAAGATACATCGCACCAGGTCAAGCTCTTCGAAAAGAGCGTTGAGCGTTCGCTCATCATTCTTGCGGTAGAGCTTCTCTTTGATCTTTTCCTCAAGGCCCTTGATCTCATCGAAGATCTTCTCCCGGTCGATCGTCGAGTAGAGCGTGATAAATTCCGTATAGCGCTTCAGGTTCACCAGGTCATCGGACTCAATGCCGAGGTCTTTGGTTTTCTCGAAGAGGAAATTGTAAAACTCGACCTTCCGGGTTTTTTGCAGTTTGAATTCCATAAGTTTCGTGAGGAGGACCTTCAACTCGCTCTTTGAGACCGCCTTCTGGAGCCTGTCAACGAGCGTATCCCGCTCGGCATTCGTCCGCCTGAAATCAACGCCGTCCTGCAGTGAAAGTGACCGCTCAAGGATATCTATATTCGTGAAACCGCCCGCGTCAACATCAAGGTCTTTCGCGCGCTCGAGGAGATAGCCGGCATGCTCTTTCATATTGACGTTCTTCAGCTTGAATTCACGCGACCTTTCGTGGATATCAAGGAGCTCCTTCGAGTACATCTTCCGCATAAGGAGATCCATCGCGCGGTAGAGCTCTTTCAGATATCCGTCAACCTCATCCCGGTACGGCAGGTAGTCGCGGTAAACGTTCAGGTTTTTGAGATACAGCCCGGTATTCTCTATTCCCAGAAGATCGACCGTATTCGGATTATTGACCGCGAAGAATTCGGCGCCGTTCAGCTCGCCTTCCTTCATAAGGTAATCGGATACGTCTTTCACCGCCTTTGCGTCTTTCAACACGGCAAACGGCGCGAAATCATAGCGCCCTTCGCCTCCTTCGAGGTCGACGGAGCGGATCCCGTATTCTTTGTTGACGTGTTCGATAAGATCGGCGATCGCCCGCTGGGCGGGATAATTACAGTGGGCGTCACGCAGGTGAACAACGACCGGCGATCCGGCGCCCGCGTCATGGCTGTCTTTTATATACCCGAGGTAATGCGGGAGCTGAAAATCCTTAACCGAAATAATTCGGTCCGGGCGGGACCCAAAACCTATGCCGCTTGCGGGAGACACAGAATTCCGAGCCTGATCCGCCCAGACCAAATCAGTTCCGAGTGACGTAAAAATAAACGCGATAAGAGTAATTATGGATGTGATCTTGAGGATGTACTTCTTGAGATTACCGGAAGGCTTGAAATAAATAAAAAAAGGCCATCGTGAAATAGCCAAGCCTATTTCAACGCATAGCCCTTTTTTTAGACAGAAAGCTCTTGATCCGCAAGCGGACACTTTAACTCCCCCTTCTTATTAAAGTGTCACCAAAAACTTCAGTTATCTTTTTAAACCCTTTATCAAACAGCCCAAAATAAATCTTGGCAGGTATGAGAGCGCTGCCAAGACCTGACTTTCAACTACATTAATATTATATCATACGGATATTTTAAGGCAATAGGCCTATTATTCCTTTTTTATATCTTAACACATATAGATAAAGTACGTTTAATAAATCTCCGCGGGCTTACACCCGCGGTATCATTCTTTTCAGGCTTCGCCCGAGCCGCTTGCGCGGCACCTTGCCCTCACCCCCCCCGTTTGGTTACAGGGTGGGAACTCCCGCGGGATTAGATGCTGGTCCGGGTCGATTTGTCCCGAGCTCGGTATGAGCCGATCGGGGCGCTCTGGCTCGCCCTCGCATTGGCGG
>JBDRSA010000020.1:0-2340 GCA_043825275.1 Candidatus Omnitrophota bacterium | reverse complement strand
GAATTAATGAGCGCAGTCGCGTTCTTGATCAGCGCTTCTTCCGGGAACGAGAGCTTGCCAACCGGCGCATGCATCCCGGCCTGCTTGTCCATTTTAAACTCGATCTTACCCGCTTTTACTTCCTGGACCGCCTTTTCGATATCCTGTGTCACCGTCCCCGCTTTCGGACTCGGCATCAGGCCGCGCGGGCCGAGGATCTTACCAAGTCGCGCGATATCCCTCATCATATCAGGCGTCGTGATCGCAACGTCGAAATCACACCATCCGCCCATCACTTTCTTTACAAGATCATCCGCGCCAACAAAATCCGCCCCCGCGGCAGAGGCCTGCTTCTCCTGCTCTCCCTTGCAAAACACCGCGATCCTGACCTTCTTTCCCGTTCCGTGGGGAAGAGCAACAGTCCCCCGAACCGCTAACGTACTATCCTTTGGATTAAGATTAAGCTTTACCGAAACCTCGACCGTCTCATCGAATTTCAGAGGCGGCATTTTTTTAAGAATCGTGATCGCCTCCTGCAGGGTATACTGCTTGCTCTCTTCGTACAGTTCAACCAGTTTTTTCTGTCTCTTTGACTTCCATACCATCGGACTATCCCTCTACCTCTATGCCCATGCTTCGAGCGGTGCCCATAACGATCTTTGCCGCCTGCTCGATATCGGCCGTATTGAGATCCTGCATCTTCAGCTTAGCGATCTCTTTTATCTGCCCAAGATTCACTTTTCCTACTTTTTCCTTGTTTGGCTCTCCGCTTCCTTTCGCGATTCCGCACGCTCTTTTTAGCAAGACCGAGCATGGCGGGCTCTTAATTATAAAGGTAAATGACCTGTCGTCATACGCCGAAATTATTACCGGAAGCGTAAGCCCTTCTTTGTCTTTCGTTTTCTCATTGAACGCTTTACAGAACTGCATAATGTTAAGGCCATGCTGACCGAGCGCGGGACCTACGGGAGGCGCCGGCGTAGCCTGGCCAGCCGTACAGTATAACTTAATCACCGCTTTAATTTTTTTCTTTGCCATGATCTTCTTCTTGTTTTTTTGTCGTCTTTATTTCGATTGCCGATCCAGCTGTCCCGCACAACAGAACATTCGGGTTCCGCTTCGCGGTTTTCGCGTATCGGATCATCACATCTTTTCTACTTGCCACATCTCAAGCTCGATCGGGGTAGCTCTTCCGAATATCGAGATCATCACTTTAAGCTTCCCCTTTGTCAGATTCACTTCATCGACCGATCCGTTAAAGTTAATGAACGGCCCCTCGATGACCCTCACGCTTTCACCCTTCTCAAAAAGAACTTTAGGGATCGGCTTTTCTTTTGAGCTCTGAGCTTCTTTCAGTATCGCTTCGATCTCGGTCTCGCTCAGCGGCACCGGCCGCGACCCCGCTCCGACAAATCCGCTCACGCCGGCCGTAGTCTTTATCGCGTACCAGCTATCATCCGTTAATTCCATCTCCACTAAAACATACCCGGGGAAGAATTTTCTCTGCGATATCTTCTTCTTCCCGCCCTTGATCTCGGCCACCTGCTCGGTCGGTATCATTACCTGAGAAATCGCGCTGTTCCCGCCGCCCACTTCGATCTTTTTGTCGAGGGCGGACTTTACTTTGTCTTCATACCCGGTCAATGTGTGAATAACGTACCAGTTTTTAGCCATCTCTATCTTTTCATATTAAAAAATGGTCAAAATTATTGTAACGATCCTCGAAAGGATCATATCGCAGACGCCGATAAAGAGCGCGAGTATCGACACTGAAACGAGAACAACGACCGTCGAGCCGATAACCTCATTTCTCGTCGACCATGATACTTTCTGCAGTTCTATTTTTATTTCTGTGAAGAACTTTACAATTTTATTTGCCACGCTGCCCTCTGCCTATCTCTGGGGGACGTTCCCTAAGGGGACATCCCCGGCTACTCAACTTGCATCGAATCCACCTGCTAATTTGGCAGGCCAGGAGGGACTCGAACCCCCAACACGCGGTTTTGGAGACCGCTGCTCTGCCAATTAGAGCTACTGGCCTCCGCTCTTGTAATCACTCACTTCAATTCCTTGTGATCTGTATGCTTTCTGCAGAATTTACAGAATTTGCTCAGCAGTAATTTCTCGGGATTTTGTTTCTTGTTCTTCGTCATTGAGTAATTCTTTCTCTTACACTGAGCGCATTCAAAAGCTATTATATCCTGCATCGCTAAGCCTTCGTTTTCCCTTACTCGATCACTTCGGTAACGACGCCCGCGCCGACGGTCCTGCCGCCTTCGCGAATGGCGAATCTGAGCTCTTTTTCCATAGCGATCGGAACGATCAGCTCGACATCCATCGTTACGTTATCTCCCGGCATTA
>JBDRSA010000019.1:0-24327 GCA_043825275.1 Candidatus Omnitrophota bacterium | reverse complement strand
ACGATCGTAGCGATGTCGTCTTCTCCCACCTCAGGCTCGATCTTCCCCTTTGCTTCGCGCCAATCGCGCTTTGTCCTGGTGAGATCTTCCTTCATCTTCCGCTCGCCGTCCCTGAACTTCGCGGCTTTTTCAAAATCCTGCCCCTTGACCGCGTCTTCTTTCTCTTTTCTCGCTGATTCTATCTTCTCTTCCAGATCCTTTAGGTCCGGCGGCGCCGTCATGACATTGAGCCGCGCGCGCGAGCCTGATTCATCGATCAGATCGATCGCTTTGTCCGGCAGGTGCCGGCCGCTGATATAGCGGTCGGATAATTTCGCCGCGGCAACAATAGCCTTATCGGTGAACTTTACCCTATGATGCGCCTCATAGCGGTCCCTGAGCCCCTTCAAGATCTCGATCGTCTCATCGACGCTCGGCGCCTCGACCATGATCGTCTGAAATCTCCTTTCAAGCGCCGCGTCTTTTTCGATGTGCTTGCGGTATTCGTCCAGCGTCGTCGCGCCGATGCACTGTATCTCACCGCGTGATAACGCCGGCTTCAGAATGTTCGAGGCATCGATCGCGCCTTCTGCGCCACCCGCCCCGACAAGCGTATGAAGCTCATCGATAAAAACGATAATATCCTCGGACCGTTTTATCTCGTCCATGATCGCTTTGATCCGCTCTTCGAACTGCCCCCGGTATTTCGTTCCCGCGACCATCAGAGCGAGGTCGAGGATAATAAGCCTCTGGTCCTTGAGCGTTTCGGGTATGTCGTTGGCAACGATCTTCTGCGCGAGTCCCTCAACGATCGCCGTCTTTCCGACACCCGCTTCACCAAGAAGCACGGGATTATTCTTCGTACGGCGGCTTAAGATCTGGATCACCCGCTCGATCTCATTCGCTCTTCCGATAACAGGGTCAAGCTTGCCGTCCTTGGCGAGCTTCGTCAGGTCGCGTCCGAACGCGTCAAGCGCCGGCGTTTTTCCGCGTGCCGACTTCTGCCCCGTCGCATACCCCGGTATGGATGATCCGAGAATGCTCATCACCTCTTCGCGGACCCTGTCGAGATTCAACCCCAGATTCATCAAAACCTGCGAAGCGACACCCTCGCCTTCTTTGATCAACCCCAGAAGGAGATGCTCGGTGCCTACATAATTGTGCCCCAGGGCTCTCGCTTCTTCCATCGAAAGTTCAATGACTTTCTTTGCTTTCGGGGTAAAAGGAAGATCGCCTGAGATCACCGTGCTGGGGCCGGGCTGTACCAGTTTCTCGACCTCAAGACGGACCTTATCCGCGCTCAGCCCGAGACTCGCCAACACCGCGGCCGCAACACCCTCTCCTTCTCTGACGAGCCCGAGCAGAATGTGCTCGGTCCCGATCTAATCGTGGTTGAAACGCTTCGCTTCTTCTTTCGCCAAAAGAATAACTTTCCGTGCTCTTTCGGTGAACCTATTGAACATTGGCATTGCTGGTTCCCCCTTGTATTGATGTACTTAAGTCCTCGAGTCTCTGGGGGACGTTCCCTAAGGGGACACCCTTAAAAGGATGTCCCCTTAGGGAACGTCCCCGTCTACTTATTTAAACTTGGTTCTAATCAAATCCGCGCGTTTAATATCACGTTCGCCGGCATTGATAGCTTTTCCTTCCAACTTCTGGAGATGGCCCGGCTGCGTAAGAATGAAGAGTTCGTTTATAGCTTTTCTCGTTATGTTCTTAACGATCCCCATATCGGCCCCGAGCCTGATCACCGAAAGAAGCGCGATCGTTTCATTCGAAGTTATGATCCGGGCGTTCTTCAATGTTCCGTACGCCCGCCATACCCGATCCACAAGCGCCTGCTTGTTCTTTGCGACAAGGGCGTGCCGGGTCGCTTCTTCCCTCGCGACAACCTGATTCAGGATCTTCTCGATGTTGTCGATGATCTCTTCTTCGGATCTTCCGAGCGAAACCTGGTTCGAGACCTGGAAAAGATTCCCGCTCGCCTCAGTGCCCTCTCCGAAAAGGCCGCGCACATTCAACCCAAGCTTCGCGACCGCCTGAAGGACTTTATTGATCTGGTCGGTAAAAACGAGGGCCGGTATATGTATCATTATTGAACCCCGCAGGCCCGTGCCGGTATTCGTGGGGCATGCCGTCAGGTACCCCCACTTCGGAGAGAACGCGTACGGCAGCGTCTTGCTGAGCTCGGTATCGATCTCGTCGATGATCCTCCACGTCTCCCGGAGATTGAATCCCGACTGCAGCACCTGGATCCTCAGATGGTCCTCCTCATTGACCATTATGCTGATGATCTCATTCGGATCGACGATCAGCGCCTTATAATTAGCGTCTCTGGCGTGTTCGGGGCTCATAAGATGGCGTTCGACCAGAAACAGCCTATCGACATCGTTCATATCGCGCAGATGGATAAACTCCGCGTCCTTCAAAATATCTGAGCTCTGAACGGCTTTCCTGACCATATCCATCAACTCTTCAAGACGGTTTCGCTGAGCCCAATGCGAAAATGGAAGCCCCGTAAGATTTCTTGCCAGCCGCGTGCGGGATGAAACGACAATATTGGAATGCGGTCCGGTTCCTTTCAGCCATTCGGAATTTTGTTTCAGAAAATCATCTATCATCATTGCCGTAAACTCCCTCTACTTTGGATCTTTTTTTTTATCGGGCGGTGAGCTAAACTCGATCTTTTTGATCTCATCGCGCAAGCGCGCCGCTTCTTCGAACTCCTCGAACTGGATCGCCTTTTCCATCTTCATCTTCATATCCTGAAGCCGCTTCGCGTCGGCGATCTTCCTGCCGAACTTCACGGGGATCTTCCCGATATGCCGATCGGAACCGTGGATCTTCTTTAGAAGCGGCAAAAGCTGCCCCTTAAAAGCCTCATAGCACACCCCACAACCGAGCTTCCCCATCTTTCTGAAGTTCTCATACGTTAGCCCGCATTCATCGCACTTTGCCGTTTTAATGGCGGTCGGCTCCAGATCGGTCCCCAGATCAGCCAGGCCGGCAAGAAGATCACTCAAACCGAAGTGCTCTTCCATCTCGGCCCCCTTCTTCCGGGCGCACTCCTCACAAAGATGCAGCTTGGTAACTTCTTCGTTCACGATCTCGGTCAGGTGAACCGTAGCGTCGCTCTTTCCGCAGATATCACACTGCACTGTCAGCCTCCTTTATCCGGCCGCCTGCCGGGGCACATTCATGTACTAATATGAGTCCGTTGTAAAGCAGCTTTTTCAACGGACTCAATATTTAAGCCCGTCCACTCTTGTCATCTTCCTGAACGCGTCCATAAGACGCAATGTCATCTTCCCCGGCTTCCCGGTACCGATCACGCGGGAATCGACTTTGACGACTGGAACGACCTCCGCCGCGGTACCGGTCAAAAAGATCTCTTCGGCGTCATAAAGGTCCTTCTTTTTCATAAGGGCCTCAGAGAACGGTATCCCGGCATTTCCGCTCAGTTCAATGACAGCGTTCCGCGTGATCCCGTCCAGCGCCCCGATATGTACCGGAGGCGTCGACAGTTTGCCCTTCTTCACAATAAAAATATTATCGCCGGTACACTCCGCGATATACCCTTCGTGCGTCAGCATAATGGCCTCGACCGTACCCGCGTCGATCGCTTCGATCTTCGCGAGGATGTTGTTGAGATAATTCAGCGACTTTATCCGGGGGTCGAGCGCTTCTACAAGATTGCGCCTCGTTGAAGCAACAACAAGATCGAGTCCCTTTTGGTAATACTCTTTCGGATACAGAACGATCTTATCGGTTATGATAAAAACGGTCGCCGCCGGGCAATTACGCGGATCGAGCCCCAGATCACCGACGCCTCTGGTCACAACCAGCCTTATGTACGCGTCGCGGAGCTTGTTCGAGCGGAGCGTTCCTATGACCGCGTCTATCATCTCTTTCTTCGTCATCGGTATCCTGAGCTTAATGAAATCCGCCGACTTATAGAGCCTGTCGATGTGCTCGGTGAGTTTAAAAACGAGGCTGTCATACGAGCGGATCCCCTCAAAGACCCCATCCCCGTACAGAAGACCGTGGTCAAAGATGGATATCTTCGCCTTGTCCCGTTCGATCATTTCCCCGTTTAAATAGACTTTCACTCTTTACGCTCCTTGATTTCTTACAACATTTCCGTCCCGTATGTGGATCACGGTCCCGGCTCTTTCGCGCAATGATTCTTCATGCGTTACGATAACAAGCGACAGGTTCTCGCGCCTGTTAATATCGATCAACAGGTCTATGATCTTCCGCCCGGTAGCCGAGTCCAGATTGCCGGTCGGCTCGTCAGCCAGAAGAATATCCGGATTCCCCATGAGCGCGCGGGCGATCGCGACCCGCTGCGATTCTCCCCCCGACAGTTCAGATGGTTTATGCAAGCTCCGGTCTTCCAACCCAACCCGCGCCAGGAGCTCCGCGGCACGCCGGCGAATTTCGGCGACAGAAATCTTGCCCGCGATCATCGCGGGCATCATGACATTCTCGAGCGCGGTAAAATCAGGCAAGAGATGGTAGAGTTGAAACACAAACCCGATCCGCTGCCTCCTGACGGCGGCGAGCTTCTCTTCCCGCATCCGGTACAGATCCGAACCGTCAAGCTCCACGCTCCCCGATGTCGGCCTGTTCAAACCGCCCATGATCTGCAGAAGCGTCGATTTTCCCGCCCCTGACGGGCCGATCACCGAGAGGATCGACCCTCGCTTCAGCTGAACCGAAACACCGTTCAGCGCGCTCACTTCATGCTTCCCTTTCCGGAAAACCTTGAAAAGATCGATCGCCTCAAGCAGCACAGCGGACGGCTCGACGCGCTCTGATGTTTCAGGTTGATCCGCAAGCAGCGCTTTACTCATAGCGCAAAGCCTCAACGGGGTCAAGACAAGCCGCCTTGTGGGCAGGATAGATCGCCGCTAAGAACGAAGTCGCGAGCGAAAACAGTACGATATACAGAACATCGATCCCGTTCACCAGCGAGGGGATTGTATCGAAATAATAAATATCGCTCGGAAAAACGCTGAATCCGGTCGTCGATTCTACGAATCGCGCGATTGCGTCTATTCGCCGGGCTACAAAAATTCCGATACCGCAGCCGACCCCGGTACCCAGGACGCCGATCAGGACGCCTTCAAAGAAGAATATCTTTCTGATACTGCCCACGGTCGCGCCGAGAGAGCGGAGAACACCGATATCTTTTGTTTTTTCGGTCACGATCATTATGAGAAAGCTCGCGATATTAAAACATGCCACAAGTATGATCAGTCCGACGACGATGAACATTACGATCTTTTCCATGCGCAGGGCCGCGATCAGGTTCCTGTCGAGATCCATCCAGCTTCTCACCGTGAGCGGATATCCCCCCACCACCTGACGCAGGGTATCTTGTATCTCGGGAACGCGCAAAGGATCATTCACCCTGACCGAAAAACCGCTTACCAAGGTCTGCATTCCAAAAAGCTCCTGAGCCTCATCCATACCTACGTACACGATATTCGCGTCATACACATACATGCCCGAGCTGAAAACCCCGCGCACCTTGAACGACCTGCCCTTGGTCCTCGCCGGCGATATGAGAACAATCTCGTCGTTCAGGAGAACGCCCATTCGGCTCGCGAGTTCGCTCCCGATAACCGCGCCGTATTCAGCGAGATCGAGCGTTCCTTTCCTCACATAGCCGCCGAGGCTTGTAGCGGCGGTCTCCTGATCGGGGTCGATTCCCCGGACCAAAACGCCGGTCGCTTCTTCTCCTTTTACCAGCATCGCTTGCCCGCTTACGTACGGAGCGGCCGCCGTCACGGAAGGAACGCTTTCGATCTCAGCTTGAGTTCTTGACGAAGGGTCGATGCCGAGTTCGGATTCAATGACAATGTGCGCGTTCGTGCCAACGATCTTGCTTTTGAGGTCATTGCCGAAACCACTCATGACCGCGATAACTACGATGAGGGCGGCAACGCCAACCGCTATCCCCGTGATCGACATAGCGCTGATGACCGAGATAAAACCTTCTCTTCTCTTGGCAACCAGATATCGCACCGCAACAAACGCTTCCCAGCGCATCGCTCCCCTAACCTTCCGCTCGTACCCCTTCGACCTCGTCTGTATCTTCTTTCGAACCCTCATGAGTCTCGGGTTTCATCCCTTCGACTTCGCCCTTCGACAAGCTCAGGGCTTCGCTCAGGGTTGAAACGCTACTATCCTAATTTTCCGGTTTCAACGCTTTGAGCTCGTCCGCAGTTTCCTTTGAGCCCTTGTGAGCTTCAGGTTTCAATTGCGGAAAGAGGATCACGTCCCGTATTGACGGTGAATCCGTCAGGATCATCACAAGCCGGTCGATCCCGATCCCCAGCCCTCCGGCCGGCGGCATTCCGTACTCGAGCGCGCGAACAAAATCCTCATCCACGGAACTCTTCTGCTCCTCGAACCGCGCTCTTTGCTCGATCGGGTCATTCAGCTCCGAATAAGCGTTGGCGATCTCCATGCCGGCGATATAAAGCTCGAATCTGTCGGTCAGGTTCGGATCGTCTTTTTTCGTTTTTGCCAGCGGACAAAGTTCTTTAAAAAGATCCACCACAAAGACCGGGTGATCGTTCGTCTTCGGCTCGATGAGCTCGCCGATTATATTAATGATCTGTGTCCTGCCGATCTGGCCGCCTTCGATCTTAACGCCTTTTTTTTTCAGCTTGGCCACCCACGTCTTCTCTTCGTCATTGGGATCGATATCGAACGCGTTCTTTACCAATTCCGCGAACGATATCCGTTCCCATTTCGAGAGATCGATACGCTTTCCCTGGTATTCGAATTCCGTCTTCCCCAGAACGGTTTTTGCCGCGTGCGTGATCAGCTCCTCGGTCAGGTCCATGACCTGCGCGCAATCGCTGTACGCGGTATAAACCTCGAGCATTGTAAATTCAGGATTGTGCCGTATTGATATGCCTTCGTTCCTGAAATTCCTGTTGATCTCATATACTTTTTCGAACCCCCCCACCAGAAGCCGTTTCAGGTAGAGCTCGGGCGCTATTCTCAGAAAGAGGTCGACATTCAGCGCTTCGTGATGCGTCTTGAACGGCTTGCCGGCGGCGCCTCCCGCCCTCGGCTGCATCATCGGCGTCTCTACCTCAAGGTACCCTCTTGCGTCCAGAAATTTTCTGATCTCAGAGACAACGCGCGACCGCGAAACGAACGTCTTCCGTACGTCATCGTTCACGATCAGGTCAACATAACGCTGGCGATATCTGGTCTCAATATCCTTCAGACCGTGCCACTTTTCCGGCAAAGGCCTCAGGCTCTTGGCAAGGATCTCTATTTCCAACGCTTTTATGGTCGGCTCTCCCGTTCTCGTTTTAAAACACTCGCCGCTGATCCCGACAATATCCCCGATATCGAGCGATCTCTTAAAAAATTCGTACGCATCCTCACCGATAATATCCGACTTCAAATAGACCTGGATCTTCGCCGATACGTCTTTCACATCGACAAAACTGCTCTTTCCGTGTTCGCGGGCCGCCATGATCCTTCCGGCGATCCGCACGCTCTTCCCTTCGGGGAAATCATTCCTCAACGCTTCGATCCCTGAAGAAGTTTCGTATTTGTCCTTATAAGGAACAATGCCATCAGACCTCATTGACTCCAACTTCAGCAATCTTTGACGCATTAGATCGGAAACGTTCAGCTCGCTCATCTCATATCCTTAATATTTTTAGAAAATATGTGCACTGTTGCACTTATATATAGTATAAGATAACGGGCGGATAGTCAAGGAAGGAAATCAGATGGATCGATCTCAAAAATTTTACGAGGCGATGGGTAATGGAAGCCATAGAGCCGCATCAGGTAAGCGGTTATAGCTCTGCTTATTTCACCGCTTCTCGTTGTCTTCATTAAGTTTCCTGAGCATATCCTCAGGGCTGAGCGTCTGCTTTTGATCAATGTCATTCGGCGGTTCCGGATTTTTGATATCAGAATCCGTTTCATGCGCAAGGGGCGGGGCCATCTGCGGGGGTTTTTCGATCTTTATGTCAAACCGGGGCATTCTTTCAGGTTGATCGGATTGTTGCGCTGTTTCTTCGATCGGAGGATCGCTCTTTTGAGTGTCGGGCGGAGACACGGGAGCCGGAGATCCCTCTACCTGCCTGAGCATCTCTTTCGCGGGCAATTCAAGCTTTATATTGAAGCCCGGTTTCTGTTCCGCTCGATCGGGGAGCTCCGCATCGCGCATCTGAGACTTCGTCTTTCGCTCATCGGCAGCTGCGGCGGGGTCTCGGGCGCCATTATTCGGGATTTTTTCGCCTTTCAGGATCGACTCAAGCGACTCCTTCGCCCGCGTAATGAACGTTCTATTCTGGCGCAACGACTCATCGGAAAAGTTATGGAACGTGATCGCGAGTCTCTCTTCGACCTGGCTGAAAAACTTTTTCTGCGACTCGATATTCCCGAGCGCCATTTTCATCCGTTCCTCCGCGTCCAGTCTTGCCTTTTCCACGGCGGAAAACTTTTCGTTGAGCGCCTCCATGCTTTCGGCGCTTTGGCTTATCTGCTTCCGCAGGCTATCCATGAGCCCGGCCGCAGCCCGCGCCTGATCCTTCATCTCGTCGATAATCTTCTTACTTTTGTTCATGAGCGGCCGGGAGCAGAACCAGCCGATCGCGACTCCGACCAATAATACAACGACTGTGTAAACGATGGATAATGCTATGCCCATTTTTTCCTCTAAGCGCGTAAATAAGAATCAAACCGGCGCGGATTTTAATATTAGTATAGCACATGATCTTCCGATTTCAACTGAAAGTTGTCCGATTATTTGAGTTGACCGAATTTATTCATTCAGCGTATCAATGGATCTTCTCTAAAAAAATTGATTTTTACCGCGGGGGATGGCCATTCCGCGAAAGGATGGTTCTTTGATGAGTGGATGTTCGTGTCAAAAAATTACTTTGAACCGACAAGTCGTTCTTTTAACTCGCCATACTGCAGTGAATAGTCAAAGTCTACATCAATGCAAATTCCGCCGCAAGCGCACTTAATCATTCGCCTGGCAGAATACCCTTCTTCTCCGCATTTTCCGCATTTAACCTTAACCATTTTTCTCACCTCTTTTCGTACTTCTAACTTTGCACTCCTTTAATAAACCATATAAGTTTATCACAACAAAGCATAGTGTCAAGCAGAATATTCTAACTTTTTATTGTTTAACTTCACCGCTATCTTTTTTCTTCGGACCTTCTTTTTCGCTCTTTCTCTCGGCATCAGAAAATGCTCCAAGAAGCTTCGTTACCAATCGCGCCTGTTCTTTGGTCAGCCTGATCCCCGTTTTATAGCAATTTTGCAGGCTCGAGACTTCTTCCCCCTTCAGGGTGGCAAGGGGATATTTCCATTTTTTTCTGGCTAATCCTTTGGCCGGCAGCGTGAATTCATCGCCGAAAATCCCGACCTCCCGCGACCAGATGACAACGCCGTTGATCTTTATCGGGTTTTCGCCGCTCTTTTCTATCGACATGAACTCAAGCTCGACGGTCATACCCTTTTTCAGTTCTCTGTTGAGAATAAGACAGAGCCCTTCTTCGCTCACATTTCTGGAACGTGTGTTCGCTTCTCCGCCTTGACTGACAACTTTATACCGTACTTCTATCGCCGCATCGAAACGCTCGTGGTGTCTCCTCTCAACCATCGTTCACCCCTCCCGGTCTTCTCTTTCCATAGCCCATAAACTGAGCCCTGTTTCGGGATCGTCTACACGCTCAAGATCACCGCCCGCCAATTCCTGCAAAAAATACTCCGCGGCAAAGATCGTCGCGCCCGGCATCAGATGCCCCCCATAACAGGATCCGTTATGATCGGCAAGCGCTACATGAGCGTGAACAAAGATCTTCTTGTCTTTGATCGAGACATTCCCCATACATGAGGCAATTTCAAGTTTTTTATCCAGCGCCGCGCATTCCAAATAACGTTTGGCGCTCTGATCGTAATACCCAGGCGCGCGTCTTTCAACGCGCCGATCACTGAAAAAACAGCGAGCCGTATTTTGTTGGTCTCGCACAACTCTGTTAACGAACCGAGAAGATCTTCACCGGTCTTAAACCTTCCTATACGCGCCCGTCCTCTATCGACCTTCATCGGATCTCCCGTTTGCCTTCGACGCCAATAAATCGCCGTACAGATCTTCCGCCCTGTAATAGTCGTCGATCGTCTGCTGAAAATCCGGAACGCCGATCACCACGAAAAGAGCGGCTGCCCGGTCAACGAAGGGGGCCGGATCTTTTTCTTTCGACAGTTCAACCGATTCGAAAAAGAGTTCCCGCGCGGCGACATAGCTCTTCTTGACATTACCGGCTTTCCGTGCCAGCATAGCGATATCGCGATTTACGGCGGCGATCGACTCCGCTGACCGGTTTTCGGCCGCTTCCCGTATTTTTTCGTAATAATGACTGATAAGCTTTTCGGCGTCGGAAGAAACCGCCCTCCCGAACTCGAGCGCGCGGTCAAGCGACGACCGCTCCCGTACATTCAGTTTGATCAGGTCCCTGTTCAGAACGATCTGTCTGAGCAGGTTTATCGAACGCTCCTCCTCACCGTCGATCGAGTCGAGAAGCGTCACCTTCTCGGATTCCTCTTTCTCAAAGAACTCTCTAAACTCTTCTTTTTCGGCGCTCTTAACATGTGTATTTGATAAATAATCGGAAACCGGACGATGCGCCATAATTTTGACCTTGAGACCGAGCATCATGGCGGCCCGCGACCGCTCCGATAGAACATCGTACGACAGTTTCAGGGCGCCGCGGCAAAGTTTCGAGACTTTCGAAAGACTTCCAAAGCGCTCCTGTTTCCTGGCCTCAAGCAGGATGAGCCGCGCCAGGTTCACCACTTTTTCGTACGGCAGCGGCTTTGTCGTAAGAACGGATCTATCGGTAACGCCGTCGTTGAAATCGCAGTACTCGGCGGTTTGCGCCGCGGTGATGCTCTCGAGCGTGTAACGGCTCGAATCAAGGAACTCATAGAGGTCCTTGCGCCACTCATTCCGCTTTTCGGCAATGTAACTATCCGCCTCTTTCGCGAATCCATCAGACGGAAATTCACGCATATCGGCGAACGCTTCGGTGTAGATCACCGCGGCGTTCTTCTGCCGTGAAACAGCGCCCGCGCAGATCGTCAGCGTAAGCAGGATCGGCACTATGAATTTGTTCGATCTCGTCTTTCCCGCCTTCATACGACAAATCTCCCTTCCGTCTACAAAATCACGGTGATGTTCAACGTCCCTAAAAGGATCGGCCGCTCAGAACGGTCAAGGCAGCGGCCAGTTCCTTCGAACCCCCTCGGCAGCTACTCCGCTCAACTGCTTTTCGGTCAAACCGTATTTGTTAAGTATTTCTTCTCTGTATTTGTGTACGAACTCAGCGCTCTTTTTGACCTTATTCTTGAGGGCCTCCTGCTGCTCTTCCGGTTCCACCATATCGGTCGGATACAACTCATACGCTTCCTCATGCGCCCGGTCCTCGCTGTCAACAATCTCGTAGAATATCTTCATGCGCATCTTTTCAGAGCCGAGTATGAGGCTTTGCGCCTCGGATTGGTGCCTGCCGTCTTCATCAAAATTTATTATTGTGCCGCGCACCGGCAAAACGCTTTTCGGCCCTACCCACATTCCTTTCCCATACGGCAGATAGTTCTCGCCAAGGAAGAACTCAACCTCATAACGGTCGAGCTTCTCTTCCCAGCGCTCGTGAAGCTCGTCCATAACCGCTTTCAATTGTACCTGGGCATCTTCTTTTGAAATGGAAAGCAGTCCGGACATCCGGTACGTTACAAAATCTCCCTCTCTGAAACCGGTCCTCGTTAAAACGCCGCTTTCCGTCTCCTCTACGAACGGTTCATCATCGGCGAACACACCGACGATATTCAACGCGCCGCATATCAACGCGAAGATACCGGCGCATACAAGAATGAACTTTTTCACACAAAACCCACTTTCTTGCTATTTTCCATCGACGCTAAAAACGACCGGTGAGCTCAGATAATCCTCCCGGGGCCGATATTCCCGCCGCGTACCGGTCTTTTTGGACCGTTCTCGCGCATCCCGCTGAGCGTTGCCGATCATTTCTTTCATATTCTTCTTTTCCCGGCCTGCTCTTTTTTTGGCGCTGTTAAATATTTTCTTTTTTCGGTGACGGCGGTTGATCTCTTTCTTTTCATCGTCGGTCTTCCCGATCGCCGATATCCACCTTCCGGCCTTGTTCAGAGCCGGTTCGCGGCTGAGTCCATAGTTCTTTGCCGCATACGACCGTCCGGGCCTCTTGGCCGCGTAAACCGGCAGCGGCGCCGCTACAGTAATCGTCAAAACCGCGATAAACGCTCCTTTTATTACATTCACCTTTTTCGCTCCGATAACAGCCCCTCAATAAACAAAGGGCAACTTTTTACCGGCTGCCCAGTTAATTCTGTCCGTTGATCTCCATGCCCCGCTATCCGTACCATCTCACCGCACGTTGTGGAATGATCGATTCTCCCGTTTATCCGATCACTCAGGATACCCGCCTCCTCAATATTTATTCCGGCGGATCCGCCGATCCAAAACGGCAAAGGCGGAAATTCGGTCAGTTAATCTCTTCTGGCTCAAGAACTTTCCGCCAACTTCCCGTATCACGGGCAAGCGCCCAGACATCTCCCGTGGCCGCGTTCATGCGGTACGGTATCGTGCCGTTAAAATATAAATAGAACGTATCCGCGAACGGCTGAGGGACCGACCGTCGCATTTGCTCCGAGCGATAGACAAGAAAGCTGTTGACAAATAACCAGATGATAAAAAACGCTATGATGGTTTTCGCGTAAGTATCAATCTTCATAGTTTGTTATAATTGAGTAAATCTGTCCAGAAGCGCCATCGCCTTTTCGTTATTGGTGGTCTGAATGACCATTCTCGATGATCCTCCGCACGAACAGGACGTCACGTAGAGGTAGCGGAGATCTATCTTCCCTTTCGCCAACTCGGTCGTTACGACCTTAAGGGCGCCCGGTTTATTCTCCAGGTCGATCACAACGACCTCGGTCTCCTCGACGGATTCATATCCTTTCTTTCGCAGTTCGTCAATGATGCGGATATTGGCGCTTGTTACCAGGAGCAGCTGAGCCTGGCCGTTGACTTCATGCCCGAGTACGGCGGAAATGTTGATCCCGTAGTCGGCGACCATCTTGGAGATGTCGGCCAGCAGCCCGATATTGTTCTTGGTTGAAACAACGATCTCTTCGCCTAACGTCACGCTTTTTATCATAACGCGCTCCTCATGAGGGATGTTTCCCGCCGTTCACACATCGGTGACCCGGAGAGGCAAAACAATGGCGGGTTCGAAAGCGTGCTGCTTGTAGGGCTCTGAAGCGGATACGGGGCGGGAGATATATCTCTTTGGTTAATCATTGCGGTCAAGATTGTATTTTTCTTTCAGCCAGCCGATCTTCTGCTGAATAGTTTTGATCGACGAATTGATGGTCCTCCGGTGGTCATAGAGCGGAAGATAGCCCTTGCCGGCAAGTTCCTGATCTTTCAATAAAAGGTCCGACCGCTGACTCTCAAGTTCGAGCAGCTGCTTGAGCTCTAAATCGCGGACACGGTCGTCGTAGAGCTTGCCGGTCTCATCCGCTTGTTTTATTTCTTTTGCCTCAACCTTCTGAGGAGCGTTTTTTATGAATCCGGACACGATAAGGCTCTTCAAGACTTCCTGCCGCTTGATTATTTCTTCCAGCGACCTATCGATCCGGGATATCTCTTTCGAATAGTTCGCCTGAGGAAGAGGCCTCAGCGCGTCCAGCTGAGGGGCGATCGCATTCAGAGAATGGCCGTCCTCTGAACGGGTAAGCATCCTGCCGGCCATAAAACTGACCGCCAGGAGAGCCGCAAGGCCTCCCAACAAAACAACCTGTTTTATGGCAACCGAAGGCGCCGACAGGAGCTGTTTCGGAACCTCCTGCAGAACGCGCGATATCTCATCGAACGGCCCCTCGGCAACCGTCCTGTTCCTGTAAATAATGACCCATATATCCCGCGGGGAGCGCGATACAGGATACAGGATCCTGCTTGCCGGAGAGTTGACAACGGCCTCACGGCCGTCAGGATTCTTTCGCCTCTCGATCTTTGCGGGCTTTACCACCGCCAGTCTACTCTCCTTCGGAACACCGTCCTTTATCATAAGGGTTAAGCTCTCGGATGCTTTCCCCTTGAGGATATCGCAGACCATGCCTCTCAACTCGGACCTATTGAATGTTACCATTACAGTACTCCTTCTTGCCTATATGTGGTTTAACCCTAAATAATTATACCATAGGCCATTGGATATTTTCAACCAAATTGTGGGGCCATACCTGCCTTCATGCCATACGATACCGGGATAGCGACAAGCTCCTACTCTACCGCGGCTCGTCCTTTTCTACCTGATCATCGGATTCAAGAGAACGAATATACTCGAGGTTCGACTTGGCGCGCTCGTGGTTCGGGTCGAGCTCAAGGGCCTTCGCGAAATATTCTTCCGCTTTCTCGCGGTCATCTTTTCTGAAGTACGCGAACCCGAGATTATTATATGTTTCGGCGTTGTCGGGGTCGATCGCGAGCGCCTCGAGAAAGGCGTCGATCGCTCCGTCCAGGTTCCCGGAAGACCCCTGCGCTACCCCCTGGCGAATAAGCGACGCGGCCTTATCCGACCGTTCTTTTTCCCGCATCATGGGGTTGGTGATAAAATCGAGATTTGAACGGGCCCGTTCATGGTTCGGATCGATCTCAAGCGCTTTTCTAAAATATTCTTCCGCTTGTGTCCGTTCCCCTTTCTGGAACCAGAAAAAACCGAAATTATTATACGTCTCGGCGTATCCTGGATCGAGCCTGACCGCCTCGGTGAACAACACTTCGGCGCTGTCGAAATCTCCCGCGATCGCGCATTCGATCGCGATACTGTTCAGAAATATCGCCTCGGCGGTCTCATCGGTCGATCGCGGTTCGGGCCACTCCTCCTGGCGCTGTGCCAATCGCACCTTCTCCGCCTCGATAAAACCGATGTTCGTCTGAGCTTTTTCGCTGCCGGAGTCAATATCGAGCGCGCGAGTGAAATATCTCTCGGCGAGCGCGAGGTCTCCTTTTTTGAAATACATAAACCCAATATCGTTATACGTCTCCGCCCGGTCGGGAAGATATTTCATGATCTCTCTGAAAAGCGTGATCGCGTAATCGATATCGCCGTAGCTCCCTTTTTCTTTTCCGAGCCTTTCCAGCATCGCGATCATCATATTCATATCGTCTCTGCCGGGCCCTTCGGAGTTTTCATAGATCGCGCCCCATGCAGGATTCATCTTCTCCAGATATGCTTCGGCATACCGCAGTTTTACGCTTCCGAACGCAGGGTGGATCGCCAGCGCCATCTTGTAATAGCTCATCGCCAGGTCATGCCTGCCGGCGTTCTTATAATAAACCCCGAGTTTCTTGTACGATAGCGGAAATTCGGGATGTTTCTTGATAACATCAGTGAATAACGTTTTTGTATTCTTCCAGATCGCGCATCGCCCCCAACTCGCCGCCGATAACAAAAGGATCCATACGCACACAAAAACGGCGACAGCAGCTCTGGCCACCTGCCGCTTCCCAGCGCCCCGGCTCAACAAATACTCTAAACCGGTTGCTATACAGAAGAAAAATCCTATCGACGGAAGATATGCATATCGGTCCGCTGCAAACATGTGTCCGGCGGGGATCAATTGCACGACCGGAAGGGTTGTTACAAGAAAGAAAGCGTACCCGAACACGGCTTTTCGGGAGCGGTTTCTCAGGAGGATAGGCAACGAAAAAAGAACGATCAGGATCGCGATATAGTACCCCACCTCCTCCGGAGAGCGCGGCTTTAAACTGAGGGGATACGGATAAACAGCCGATAAACGCACCGGCAAAATAAGCTTTGATATATAGAGAAGGAACGCTTTTGTAATATAATACACCCTGTTACCGAAGTCCACCGGACGCCTTGTCGCTCCGATCTGCACCTGGAATTGCAGATTGATCAAACCGATGAGCCCCGCCATAACAAAGAACGGGATCTTTTCTAAGAACTTCTTTAAATCGATCCGTCCCCCAAAAAAATAATCCAGCAGAAAAAATACGATCGGGAGCGTAACAGCCATCGGTTTCGATAGCAGCGAAAGCGCCGTAAATACCATACAGGCGCCGAAGTAGGCGCCTTTGCCGCGCTTTCGATAGAGAGCGTACGATATCAATGCCGGAATATAGAAGAGCGCGCACATCAGGTCTTTCCGCTCGGCGATCCACGCGACCGATTCGACGTGCATCGGATGAACACCGAATATCGCGGCTACAAAAAACGCGACCTTCCAATTCTTGGAAAGGAGGTAAATAAAATAGTACACCATCGCGGTGATGGCGAGATGAAGAAGGTAGTTCGTCAAATGGTACATCAGCGGATCCAGGCCCGCCAGGCGATACTCGATCGCGTGGGCCGCCATTACCAGCGGGCAGTAAACGCCTCCCGTACCGGAAGTGAACATCGTTACGAGGTTCCGGACACCGAGCCCCCGTATCATCTCGTTATTGACAACATAATGATAATCGTCCCAATCGACAAAATTATTGAATATCGACGGAAATAACGCCGCGGCTGTCAGAGCGATCGCCGCGATACCCAGCAGTACCGGAAGGTATCGTTTCATGGTGCTCCCTGTTTTTTGAGAAAGTCTGCGTTTACCCCGGCCCGCTCGTGATCCGGATTGATCTCGAGGGCCTTTTCGAAATTTTTCAGCGCCTCTTTATGATCGCCTTTCTGATAATAGGCGAACCCGAGATTGTTGTAGGATTCCGCGAACTCAGGGTCCAGCGCTATCGCCTGCCGAAAAAGAGATATCGCGCCGTCAAGATCCCCCGTAACTCCTTCCGCGATCCCGCGGATATTCAATAACTCAACCTCTTTCGCTCTGCTCTCAGCGCGCACTTGATGTTCGATCGCAGCGGCAGCCGCCGCTTGCGCCGGTAACCGTTCCAGTTCAGCGAGCGCCTTCTCAATATTTTCCTTTGCCATACTGAACGTCGGCTCGATCGAAAGAGCCTTCCTGAAATACCGGATCGATCGTTCGTATTCTCCGCGCTCGGCATAGAACGTGCCCAGATTGTTTTGCGCCAAAGGAATGTTCGGATATTTCCTAATGACGTCCGAAAAAAGCGTCTCCGAGTTCTTCCAGATACCGCATCGCCTGAACGACGTGATCGAATAGGTCCCGGCGGCGAAAACCAAAACCGCGATGATCAACGGTTTCATGATGCGGGATCGCGCGGACAGAGCGCGTTCACAGAATGTTGCCGCAATGAAAAAGGCGCCGATCGAAGGCAGATACATATACCGGTCAGCCGCGAATACGTCTCCGGCCGGAATGATCTTCAGGACGGGCAGCACCGCGATAAGAAAAAAGAGACTGCCGAAAACAACGTCCTTTGAAAATTTCCTTGACCAGACGACAAGCGCCGTCCCGAAGAGCATCGCCGCGACGTAGAACGGGATCTTCACGAGATGCTCCGGCGTCACATTATGGTACGGATACATCGCCGACAGACGCACCGGCGCGATCATCTTTGAGATATAGAACGGGATGCTTTTTGAGATAAAATAGGTCTTTACGCCGGCATCCGCGACAAGACCCGTCGCCCCGTCTGCCGTCTGGAAGCGCATATTGACGACGCCGAACACTATCGCAAGAACAAAGAACGGGATCTTTTCCGCGACCAGCTTTCCCGACATTTTCCTGCCTTCGTAATAGTCCAGAAGCAGAAATGCCACCGGCATCGTGACCGCCATCGGTTTTGAAAGGAGCGCGAACGATACGCTCGCGATAAGCAAAGCATACCGCGCGCGGCCGCCCTTCTTAAGATACCCGTCATACAGGATCAAGCCGAGCACATAGAAAAGAGCGCAAAGAAGATCTTTGCGCTGAGAGATCCAGGCGACCGATTCAACATGAAGCGGATGAATGCCGAAGAGAAGGGCCGTAATGAAGGCCGTGTAGGCTTTGCCGGATATAAGAAAGATCAAATAAAAGACGAGCGCCGTTATCAACAGGTGAAGAACGTAGTTTGTCGCGTGATACGCCAGAGGGCTATAATCAAAGAACCGGTATTCCGCCATATAGGTCAGTATGGCAAGAGGGCAATAGCAGCTGACGAATGCCTGTGAGAACGCTTTCCGAACATTCTCCGCGGAGATTGACCTGACAACGTCATTTTCCGTCACATATCCCGGGTCATCCCAGTCGACATATCCGTTCAGAAGAGACGGAAAGAACGCGACCGCTGTCACCGCAATGACAATAAGGGCAATCGCGGAATTTGATCGTTGTTTAAACACGCTTACTCCGATGGATATTTCGGATACAGTGTTTCATGGGAAGCCGACATCGGAATTGACGACCTTGTCCGATTTTTTTCTCATGAAGACAGTATTTTCGATCGGCTTATCTTCCCCATAAGAAGAGCGGCGGAACAATGAAAATCAAAAATAGTATATCATACATCTTTGACCGATACATTTTTTCTTTTATTCGTTCTTTTTGATTAGCTTATCACGGAAAAAATGAGTAAAAATACTGGCATGAGGGCATACCATGAATAAATGCGCGCATTGTTGGACGCGGATACCGGCGGGGTGCGGGACTACGCGGGGTTCTTCTCGATCTCGTCGGTGATCATCTGGTCAATATATTTGTCCGCCTCTTCCATGTCGTCGAAGATATCGATGACCGGCAGGATCTTCATCATCTCAAATATCTTCTCGATCTGGGGCTGCAGGTTGACCATCGCGAACGTCGCGTTCTTATCCTTCAGGGTCTTCTTTGCCCATATAATAGTCATAATCTTAGAACCCTTCGAAAGGCGTTATTTGAGACGCCGCCTCCAAAAACACTTAAAAGATTTGCTTGTTCCTTCATAAATAACGGGAATGACCGAGATGATTTCCCATCCCTGCTTTCCCCGCGCGTTCATCGCTTTCTTAACGATATCAACATTCTTAAAATCTGTCTGGAACAGAGATTTTGTCTCTTCGTTATGGCTTGTATAGTCATACTCCCACTGCTCATCCATCTTTCCTGCCTCCGGTCATCCTTTCAGAATAGCGGGCTTCAGTCCTCGCGCCCCTGAACACGCTCGATGCTTTCCAATACCTTTTTCTCATTAAAACGTAACCGTATCTTGTTCTTGTCGAAATACGTGGCGTACGAAGGTTTGTACACCCAAACTTCAGCGTCTTTTTCGGAGACTACGGCGACGGGATCGCCGTATTCCCCGCTGATCTCGTCCTGGGTCAGCCCCTCCCTCAGGACGCCGGACGCGACGGCCTCCCTGACAGCCCGAAACGTCTTCGTCTCCGTATCCAGTATCCGCTGCATCGCTTCCTGGCTCTTCGCGACCTCGCTCAGCGATGACACGCCGTCAGCATACACGAGCGGCGTGGAAGCCGCCGCTATAAAAACAACGGCCCAAACGCCGCCGTATAACCGCTTTTTTCTTCCGGCGCTCATACCTTTAAGCCTTTTTCTGGATATCCTTCAAAGTAAAGCTCGAACCGATATACCTGAGGAGTTTGACGATCATGCCGGACCGGATCCCTATGAATTTCAAACCTACTTCGTATATCTTCTTTGCGGCGGCGGCCGTTCCGCCCACCGGTGAAACATAAGGAGACTGCCACGGCAGCAGCATTCCCCCGGGCTTCAAGAACGGAAGGTCGTCGTTTTCCGAAGAAACCTCTCTTGTCCAGACAGCTTCAGCCCTGACAATGATCGGGTCCTCCTCCTCCATTCCGGAGAATTCGAGCTCAAGCTTGGTATTCTCTTTTATGCCGCTGTCAACGACAATACAGACACCGTCGCCGCCGATATTCTTCGTCGTGCATAAATACTGCTGATTCCATCCGTCGATCTTATATTTGATCTTTAGCGAGATGTCAAAGCGCTTATATTTTCTGTTTTCTACCATCACAATATCCGCTTTATTATTTGTTCCGCGCCATCGAGCCGTATAATACTATAAATGTACCTCTTAAATATGAGTATGTCAAACAATTTTGCGCTGCTACAATTTTGCGCTGCGCGCTCCCCGCGCCACAGTCCCCTTGACAAATTTTCGCCTGCTGTGTTATCGTAATGGCTGTGCTGAAAAAAACAGACGACAAAGAACTGGTCGAGCGCTGTATACACGGGGATCCCGCGGCATGGGCCGATCTCACCCGCAAATATTCGACGCTCATCTCGATCTCCATCAGGAACAGGCTCAAAAGACACTCTCTCCCGTTCTCTCAAGGAGATGTTGACGATATACGGCAGGAAGTGCTGATGTCCGTCTGGACGCGGAACAAGCTTCTTTCGGTACGCAATAAAGAGAAGATCGCGTTCTGGCTCTCGATCGTTGCCGGAAATACCGCGGTGGATTACATGCGGTCGAAGCTCGGCGTCGGTTCAAAACGCATGTTCGATTGTACAGAAATGATGGGCTCCGGTGAGATCGATGCGAGGGTGCTCGGCATCCCCTCAAGAGAAGATGACCCTGCCGTGGCCGCCTCGAACAAAGAACTGGTCGACATCGTCAAGAACGCGCTCGACGATCTGAGCGATAACGAAAGGCTGGTCATGAAGCTTCATCTCTTCTTCGAGAAAGATTACGCCGATATCGCGAAGATCTTATCTCTGCCCGGAGGCACCGTATCGAGCTGCATAAAGCGCTCAAAAGAGAAATTGGCATCTGCTCTGCGAAAAAAGTTGTGATTTTTTTAAAATTTTTGCAACAATTGCGCGTTTTTATACGTCCTAATAGGTGAGGGAACAAATATGAAGATCGAGAACGTATCAACCGATTGCCTGAACGATGTTGCTTTGAGCGATTATCTTCTGAATACCCTGCCCGCGGAAGAGAGATCGCGCATTGAAAAACACCTTTCTGTCTGCGGAGCGTGCCTGGTAAAGATGATCGCAAGTTCCGACTCGGTCAGGGAATTCGAAAAGGCATCGCAGGTAAGGAGGTTCGGCTTGATGAAAAAAATGAATTGGATCTGTATAGCGGCGGCTGTCTCTTTCGTCCTCTCCTTCCTCGTTCCCCGCTATTTCCTGCAGTTTCTCACGGCAGCGGCGATCTTCGGCGTAAAATGGATCGTCGATTCGAAGAACACCAGGATCCTGATCGCGATCCATGAAGCCTGGAAAAAAGGCGGCGAAAAGGAAGCTTCGAAGGTCCTTAAGGGGCTTGACAAGGACGCCAAAAGCAGGCTCTGATCCAATCCCGCACCTCATCGTGTATAAACACATGCCTGAACAAGTAACCTCCTCATTCAGTACATATCTGCCATACTAATATTACTCGAGATCCTTCCCCCGCTAAGGCGGGGTCAGGATGAGCCCTCGTCTAGAAATTTTTCGAGGGCTCAATTATTTTAAATTTTTTGCAACAAATCTCCTACTTTATACGTCTCTAGAGTAAAGGGGGTGATTTGTATGGAAAATCTGGACTTAAAGATCGATGTCGTCCGCCTGAACAAACTCAATGGCGACGGCAAGACCAAGGCCTTTTGCGATATTTCGCTGAATGATACGTTTATCGTGAAGGGTTTCAAGGTCGTTGAGGGAAAGAACGGTGTTTTTGTGAGCATGCCGAACAGGCTGGATAAAGACGGCAAATGGTACATGACCTTTATCCCCCTCAAGAAGGAAGCGAAAGACGAACTCGGCAGAATAGTGCTTGAGGCGTATGGCCGATAGGAAGGAGCGGGCCGAAGAACGGGCCCGTCTCGCCTTCGGCTTGCCGAGGCGGGCACGGCTCGGCGCGATCGGCGAATCACTGGCGGTCGATTTCTTACAAAAACTGGGGTATACGATCCTGGAAGCGAACTACCGTACCCCATTAGGAGAGATCGATATCATCGCCAAAGAGAGGGACTACCTCGTATTCGTTGAAGTCAGGACGCGCTCCTCCTCCGTCTTCGGCCCACCTTTCGCTTCCATCACGAAGCGGAAAATGCATAAGATCGTTGTAAATGCGCTGTATTACCTTAAAATGAACAAATGTCTCCGCGCGAAACAGAGGATCGATATCGTATCAGTGACGCTTTTGAGAGGCCGCAGTGTTGCGCCGGAGATCATTCTATTTAGGAATGCCGTTTCCGATCATCGACATTTGTGAAGCTCCACAGCCCCGGTTTCTCTTCTTTCTGGGTTTTGCCGTGGAGCGAAACCATGAACCAGTCCCGCAGGGCGGGACTGGTTCATCGGTAAACAAGGAAAGGATCCGCTATGCCGACAGCAAAAGTCATATCAAGTTGTACCATCGGGATTGACTCTTATGAGGTTGAGGTTGAGACCGATATTCAGAATGGATTGCCGGCCTTCCACATTGTCGGGCTCCCCGACGCCACCATCAGAGAAAGCAGGAACAGGATCAAATCCGCTATACAGAATTCGGGATTCTCTTTCCCCACGGGAAAAATAACGGTAAACCTCGCTCCCGCGCATATTAAGAAGGAAGGCTCGACTTTTGACCTGCCGATCGCGCTTTCAATCCTCGCGGCCATGGGTATCATAGACGCTGAATCGGCCCAGGGCTTCGTATTCTGCGGCGAACTATCGCTCGACGGCCGGCTCAAGCTTATCAAAGGAGCGCTCCCGATCGTGTTAGGAGTAAAACTTTCGGGTAGGAGCTCTATCATCCTGCCGGTGGAGAATAACAAAGAGTCTCTCGCGATCGACGGTATCAACATCTACCTTTGCAGGCGGCTCAGCGAAGCGGTCGATTTTTTGAACGGAAAGATGGAACTTCTTCCGCAAAAGAAATTTGACCTGAACAGCGCGCTGAGGCAGCGGTCGAATTATAAGGTCGATTTCAGCGACGTAAAGGGCCAGGAACACGTTAAACGCGGGCTCGAGGTCGCGGCAAGCGGCGGCCACAATATCCTGATGATCGGCCCTCCGGGATCGGGTAAAAGCATGCTCGCAAAACGTTTACCGTCTATCCTTTCTCAGATGACGTTCGATGAATCGCTTGAAACCTCAAAGATACACAGCGTATCGGGCCTTCTTTCACCGAGCAGAGGCCTTGTATTCACCAGGCCGTTCCGTTCACCGCACCATTCTATCTCCGATAGCGCGCTCATCGGCGGCGGGACCAATCCGGCTCCCGGGGAAATCAGCCTCGCGCATAACGGCGTCCTCTTTCTCGATGAGATCCCCGAATTCAAGCGCAACGCCCTTGAAGTGCTTCGCCAGCCGCTCGAGGACGGATCGATAACGATCTCAAGGGTCGCCGGAACCGTGCGTTACCCTTCCCGTATCACGCTCGTCTGCGCGATGAACCCCTGCCCGTGCGGGAATTTTACCGATCCGAAGAAGACGTGTCATTGTACGCCGTATCAGATCCAGCGTTATCTCTCTAAAATATCAGGGCCGCTCCTCGACAGGATCGATATTCACCTCGAGGTCCCGAGATTAAAATACGAGCATCTTGCCGATAAGCGGCGCGGACAGGCATCTGAAACCATCGGAGAACGCGTTGAGAAGGCCAGGGCCGTCCAACAGAAGCGATATCAGTGCGACGATATCCTCTTTAACGCCCATCTCGGGCCGAGAGATATCGAGCGGTACTGCATCCTGACGAATGAAGCCGAAGAGCTTCTTAAGGTGGCGATATTAGAGCTTGGGATATCGGCAAGGGCGTATGACAAGATACTGAAGATCTCGCGGACGATCGCGGACCTCGACGCGTCTGACTCAATAGAGGCGCACCATATCTCTGAAGCGATCGGTTACCGGAGCTTGGACCGCAACCTTTGGGGATAATTCTCATACGTCCGGGAGGTCTGGCAGGACCCACAAAAGGGACGGGGCAAAACACAATCCCTGGCCTGTCCCCCTCTTCGCAGACATAAAGTAAAACGTAAGATATTTTCGAAACGGAAATATGATCTTAGAAAGGAGATGTCATGCCGCGAGAAGCGAGACTTATTATTGAAGGCGCCTGCTATCATGCGCTATCAAGGGGTATTAGAAAAGACGCCACTTTTATTAATGATTCGGATTATACAAAATTTCTCGAATTTCACATATATCAAATACTATAATCCTTTTTTGAGTTTAAGTCAAAAACTTCTTAATTCTTTTCTTAACATTATACAGAATCTTATTGAAAAAATAGACTGCCAGATAACATAGTCTTTTTGGAGACCGGATGTACAAGCTGAAATAGGTATTTCTAACCAACCTCTTCACGTCTTTTTCATTAAGCATCGGGGTTTTGATCAAAGAATTAACATTGAATAATCTAAAACTGTAATTATCGTAATTTTCCGC
>JBDRSA010000018.1:0-4005 GCA_043825275.1 Candidatus Omnitrophota bacterium | reverse complement strand
GCGGAAAGCGAAGCCTGCCTGCCGGCAGGCAGGCAGGCAATCTCCCGAGTACTTCGACTGCGCTCAGCATAAACTCCGCGAGGGTCTTTTATTGGTAATTCTGGCTGAGATTGCTTTGTCGTTCGCCACCTTCGGCGGCGAGACTCCTCGCAATGACAGAATAGGTGCCTAGTGTAATAGACGGTGAGAATAAATTGCGGTGAATAATGAACGGCTTACCTAAACGTTGCTCCAAGTTCACGGGCAAGCGCGCCGCAGATCCTGGAATGGACTTCGTTCACTTCCGCGTCCTCCAGGGTCTTTGCCGGATCGAGATATTCGACCCGGTAGGTGAGATTCTTCTTGCCCTCGGGGATCTGTTCGCCGGTATAGCGGTCGAACGGGCGGGTCTCCTTCACGAGGCTGCCGCCTTCGCCTCGGATACACTTGATGACCGAGGCGTTCGACACCCGGTTCTCAACAACGATCGATATGTCGCGCGTAACGGAAGGATAGACGGGCGGCTTCTTGTAGCGACGCGACAGATTGACTCGGCCGAGCAAGGCGCTGAGGCGGAGCTCGGCGGCAAAAACTTCCTGCTTTATGTCGAAAGCGCCGGCAACATGATCGGCAATCCTGCCGAGATAACCGGCGCTTGTACCCCCTATGCGGATGTCGGCGCACGAACCCGCCGCGATATACGGAAGTTTACCCGGAATGAACGCCGCGTCGCCGATCCCAAGGCGCTCAAAAAGGGCTTCAACGGCTCCCTTCGCGTCAAAATAGGTACAATTGCGGATATCCTGCTTCCATGCGGCAAGCTCCCTGCCGGTCATCGCGATCCCGACATACTGCTCTTCCGTAAACCCGCGCCTATTCGCGGCCTTCCGGTAGACACCGCCGATCTCGAAGCATTTGACGTCCCTCGTCCCTTTATTGATATTCGACAGGACCGTGTTCAGCAGCCCCGGAACGAGGCTCGGGCGCATCACCTCCTGCTCGGCGCTTAAAGGGTTCGCGATGCTCAGCGCCTCTTCCCCGCCGATGCCGGATCGGTCTATCACGCGGGAGCTGACCAGGCTGTAGGTTATTATCTCATCAAGGCCGAGAGCGTTTAGATAGTCTCTCGCGATCCGCTCGACCTCGACCTTATCCGATATTCTCGTCGGCTGTTCAAAAAACTCAGGAGTCGTAACGGGTATATTGCCGATCCCGTAGATCCGCGCGACCTCTTCGATCAGGTCGATCTCCGATGTCAGATCCCCCCGCCAGCCGCCTACGGCAACCGCGAACTTCTTCGTGGAGGCTGACCGTACCGAAAGCCCCAGCCCGGTGAAGATCTTCTTTATCTCAGGCGGCGTCACCGTGACGCCGAGAACATCGCGCACCCGATCGATCCGCAGCCCGATAAGTCTCTTTTTCCGCCCGGAGGAACCCCGGTCAACGAACGGGCCGGCTTCGCCGCCCGCCAGCTTGAGGATCAACTGTGCCGCCCGGTCAGAGGCCGCTTTGACGATATCCGGATCGATCCTCCGCTCAAACCGGTAGCTCGATTCTGTCGAGAGCCCGAGCTTTCGCGAGGTCCTCCTGACGGAGACGGGATCGAAGATCGCCGCCTCAAGAAGGATCGTTTTTGTCGACGAGGAGACTTCGGTATCGAGCCCGCCCATAACGCCCGCGACCGCGACGGGCCGCTCGCTGTCGGCAATAACCAGTATCGAGGCGTCAAGCTCGCGCTCGATCCCGTCGATCGTCGTGATCTTCTCTTTACCGCGCGCGGCGCGGACAACAATACTTTGGCCCGCGAGCTTATCAAGATCGAAGGCATGCATCGGCTCGCCGAGCTCAATAAGACAGAAGTTCGTAATATCGACAATATTGTTCACCGGGCGGAGGCCCATCGACTCTAATTTCTCGACAAGCCACGCAGGCGACGGGCCAACTTTGACATTCCGTATGATCCGCGCGGTGTACCGGGGACAAAGCTTTTTGTCGTCAATGGTGATCTTTGCTCTGTCCCTCGACGTTGCTCGGGACTCCCTTCGGTCGCGCTCTGCGGGCCTCTCGAATCTGTGATTTCGGGATCGTGAGCTTCTTCCCGGTCAGCGCCGCGACCTCGCGCGCTATCCCGACCATACTGAGACAGTCGGGACGATTCGAGGTCACCTCAAGCTCCATGATGTGATCGCCGCCCTTCACGGTGACCGAACCGACCGCGGTGCCTGACATTGTCAGAAGCTCCGCGAGCTTTTCCGGCGATGCTTTTATGTCTATATAATCCTTAAGCCATTGGTAGCTGATATGCATGGCGCCCCTGTCCGCCGTGCTCCCGCACGGCGAGATCTCGTCTCTCCGCCTTCCAGCGGAGAGACGGACTAAAATTGCCTCAAAAATCTCGTGTCGTTCTCGAAGAAGAGCCTGATATCGTCGATGCCGTATTTCAGCATCGCGATCCGCTCAACACCCATGCCGAACGCGAATCCCGATATTTTCTCGGGATCGTACCCGGCCGCTTTGAACACGTTCGGGTTGACCATCCCCGCCCCCAATATTTCAAGCCATCCGTTCCGGGAACACACCCTGCAGCCGCTGCCGCCGCAGATAATACACGAAATGTCCATTTCGGCGCTCGGCTCGGTAAAAGGAAAAAAGGACGGCCTGAACCTCATTTTTATCGCCTCGCCGAACATCTGCCTCGAGAATATCGTAAGGACCCCTTTCAGGTCGGCAAATGTAATGTGGCCGGCAACGGTGAGCCCTTCCACCTGGTGGAACATGAAGGAATGGGACGCGTCGGTCGCGTCGGGCCTGAAAACTTTTCCGGGGCTAATAATACTGAAGGGGGGCTTATTCTTTTCCATGAACCGCGCCTGGACCGGCGAGGTGTGGCTTCTGAGCAGATACCGGTCGCGGGTGCTTCGCGGTATTTTTTCTTTTCCGGAGGAGATGTAAAACGTATCGAACGCGTCGCGGGAGGGGTGCTCCAGCGGAATGTTCAGCGCTTCAAAATTGTAATGTTCCGATTCTATCTCCGAGCCTTCGACGACCCTGAACCCGAGAGAAACAAAAATATCGCTGATCTCGCGGATGATTGTCTGAACGGGATGGGGCTTGCCGACGGCCCGCGCCGTTCCGGGCAGCGTAACGTCGATCTCGTCGTTTGCTCGTCCTGAGCGTAGTCGAAGGGCTCGTCCGGACGCTCCCTTCCGAATGACATTCTCAAGCTGCCCGTCTAAACGGGCCGTGATGGATATCTTAACGGCATTCGCGGTTTTGCCGACAGCCGGCCGTTCGTCGGACGGGAGTTCCTTCATCTTCTTAAGGAGCTCTGTCAGGATTCCCTTCCTGCCAAGATATTTGACCCTGATCCGCTCGGCCATGTCAGGATCCGGGCAGGCGGCGATCTCTTTGGCCGCTTCTTCCTCGATCCGTTTCAGTTCTTCGATCATAGATTGAACTCACGCTTCCGCCGGCATACTTTGCCGCGCTTTTGGGCGGGGAATATTCCGGCTGCCGGTCCGTATTATCCGACCGACGCGTCCAATACCTTCTTGAACGCTTTTTTGTCGGTCGCGGCCAGTTCCGCGAGGATCTTCCTATCGATCTGGATACCGGCCTTTTTCAGGTTCGCGACAAATTTGCTGTACGATACGCCGTACTCCCGGCAGGCCGCGTTAATGCGCGCGATCCAGAGGACTCTGAACGCCCGCTTTTTCTGCTTTCGGTCCCGATAGCTGTAGTACATACCTTTGGCGAGCGATTCCCGCGCGCGCTTGATCTGCCGGGAACGGGCTCCCCACTGGCCTTTTGTCTTCTTCAGGACTCTTTTGTGTTTTTTTCGTGTTGCGACTGAGTGTGTTACGCGTGGCATCGTATCTCCTTATGTTTACTTTAGGGACTTCTGGGAGACGTTCCCAGGGGGACACCCCTTGAAGGGATGTCCCCTTAGGGAACGTCCCCATCTATCTAGCACCATCTATCCGTACGGGAGCAAAGCCCGCATATTCTTCGTATCGGCCTTAGCGA
>JBDRSA010000017.1:0-2466 GCA_043825275.1 Candidatus Omnitrophota bacterium | reverse complement strand
ATCTTTTTCGACGTCAGATCTCGGAACCGACTGACGTAACTGCGAGCGGATCCCGATAATATCTTCTGTCCTTTGAGCCCCTATGAACGGAATTTTATTTAATGTTTCACGGATCTCGCTGTCAGTGGATGTGTGTATACTAAGCGGTTCGAACCATGCCGGCAGCGGATCAGATGAAGAGACCTTCTGAAGCAACTGAACGGGCTCTCCGGTTTCTTTGCTGAGTTCCTCTTCGGCCTTCATGGCCGCCTTATAAAGAAAATAGTCACGCCCCGCCCCCTCTTCAGTCATCGTCAAAGCGAATGGAGAGTTCGGCCAGAGGTACATCATGGTAAGAAAGGGGCTGTTAAGCCTGAGCGAAAGCTCATCTACGATATCCTCGATCGTATCGAAAGTTCTCTTTACACGCCCGTAAGCGCCGACCGGCGGCTCACCCTCAGGAGTAAGTATTTCTTTCAGCCGAGATATTACAAAATTAGAAACGCCGATCTCGCGCAATGACTCTACGGTCAATGGATTACTCCTCCGGTTCCGTCTTAAGACAATAAACTGAACGATCTCTTCAGCCAGGGCAGTTCCCACGTTGTGAGCACCTCCCACAACGGCCAATAACACCGCTTTACTCGCCGTATTAAGATCTATCTTTTTTGTTTTCCCAAGCGGTCTGAAATGCTCTCTGATCCCTGCGGCAAGCCTCTGTGGAGGATGCAACTCTTCGATAATTTGCTCAGCCGTCAATCTCTTTCGCGTATTTTCCCGCACATGCCGGATGTGATCAAAGATACGCTTCTTCTCTGTGATCTTCCCAAACGGGATGAGATAGATCCTCATCCAGATGTCGAATAGCGGGTCGTTATTCAGATCTAATACCGGCGCGTTTTTCGGCATCTTCGGCTTTTCCGGGGCTTGTATACCGTGATCAATCATGAAATGTGCGAGCCCACTGTCACCCCCGAACTCTACCGGGGAAACCTGTAAGAATTCCAATGTGCTTGGAAGCCCGCCCGGAGATCCGGGATATTCTCTTCGCCTTTGGAGCACCTCATGCGCGTACTTTTTCGTTTTGATGACCGTCCTCTTAACGAGACGCTTCTCTGAGTAGCTTGAGTCGGTTTCATCACTCGTCGGCGATCGGCGTTCTTCCGGTTGACCGGTTCGCCGGTTGGCCGGTTTGCCGGTTTCATCGTCTATGCCTGTAGGCGATTCGCGATGATCCTGTTCTTTTTTCTGGTGACTGGTGCCTGGCGACTGGTGCACTTCTTGGTGACTGGTGACTGGTGACTGGTGCTCCCCTTCGACGCTCTGACCTCTGACCCCTGTTCTCTGTTCTCCATACGACTCATCCCGGACAAGAACCTGCTTGCGGATAGAGCTCCTTCTTACAGGTCTCTTTCTTTCAAGATCCTCTTCCTTGATCTTGTAGCCACGGGGAAGGCTCTTCGGCGGGTTCTTCTTGTTGAAATAGCGGACGAGGGTCCCCTCGTCAGTTTCAATTCGTATTTCGCGGATACCCGATCTGTCTCTGCTTACAACCGGGTTAAATAATGTTCTGTAATTACCCCCAAAATTATCTCTTAAGTATTGATTGAGGTCCAGAATAGGAGTATCGCTGCCACGAAATACGTTCAAACTTTTATCGATAAAACGCTCGGCCGACTTCTTTTGGATCCTGTCAAGAGCTTCTCTGTTCTGAAGGCCGGTAACCGCAAGGTTCCTTCCGGATCTCCGGATATCAGGATAGGCCCAGGCGATATCATACGCAAAAAATGATATGATAATAGCCGATGATACTATCCTGATTATTAGTTTTTTTATTGGATGAGTCGGTCTCAAATTCATTTCTTACTTTTTTTGTTCCTAACCTTTTTGTTATAAAAAAACCAGGTCGACAGGCGCAAACCTATCGATCTGGCATAAGGGATGGATATACTACCCCCTTATATTCATCATCTATCCACTTTGCCAGTAGACAGTCCCGAGTTCTGATGAACATAGGACCTGTTGTTCAAAATTCAAAGATAATAAGCATCTTAATTTTTGGAAAACCATACAATATATCATATATTAGGTAATAATGCAAGCAACATTATATAACTATTTTATACTTTAACAAGCTAGTTATGAGGGACGGGCAAAGCGCAATCCCTAGGTTGTCATGTAACTTGTAATAGTTCAGCCTTAGGAAGCACGCCTCGGCATAAGGACCTGCAAGAGCCTCAAAAGGGGGTATCGGGGCCTTGTAGGCGAATAAGTCCGACGTAGAATTTCACACTTTACGAGTTGGATTCAGGTATATAAAAACAATCATTTTCCGTATACCGACGAGTAAAGTGTATGAAATTCAAGGAGGAATTCTTGCCGTAATCTTTTACGGTGAGCCGGAAAGGCCCCGATACCCCCTTGGGGGGGGATTGATGAAGTTACTTCTGAAGCCGAACTATTACGAGTAAACGCATATAGCCGGGA
>JBDRSA010000016.1:0-11470 GCA_043825275.1 Candidatus Omnitrophota bacterium | reverse complement strand
TCTTGCATTCGGGCTTCTGAGTTGCCTTGGAAATGGGGGTAGCATGTTTTCTATTACTTTTCCGTATGTCAATAGACACAAGATACTAGATACAAAATCCACGATACGCTATTTATGCTGCTTCTTCCACAAATCCGGCCGGCGCTCTCTTGTCCTCTCAACCGACTCCCGATGCCGCCATTCTTTGATCAAAGCGTGATTGCCTCCAAGAAGAACTTCGGGCACCGGCATCTTCCGGAACATTCTCGGCTTCGTATACTGCGGATATTCCAGGAGGCCGCCCTCGAACGACTCCTCAACGCTCGATCCGCAATCTCCGAGCGCGCCCGGCAGCAGCCTTACAACGGCGTCAATTATTACCATGGCCGGTATTTCACCGCACGTGAGCACGTAATCGCCGATCGACAGCTCATCGGTAGCAAACCTTCTCGCGCGTTCGTCGAACCCTTCGTAATGTCCGCAGATAAATACCAGGTGCTTACTTTTCGAAAGCTCCCGCGCGATCTTCTGGCTGAACGGCCTCCCCTGCGGTGTCAAAAGGATCACTCTTCTTTTTCTACCCGAGCTTCCACCCGCGGCGGAACCGGTATCTTTTCTTATCGCGACAGTTCCTATCAACTGTTTGAGCGCCCGGTAGACCGGCTCAACTTTCATTACCATTCCCGGCCCGCCGCCATAGGGGGTGTCGTCGGCGGAACGGTGGCGGTCGCTCGTCCAGTCGCGCAGATCGCGCGTCTTGACCGTCACAACTTTCCTGTCGCGGGCCCTCTTCATTATTGATTCGTCAAAAGGCCCCTTGAACATATTGGGGAAAAGCGTCAATATATCGATCTTCATTGCCGAAAAGCCCGCCACACTATCTTTGAATTTTCGGGTCTACCGATCTCAAATACCGGAATCCGTCGTTTCGCGCGTCAACAGCTGATACCCTGTTTTTTAAAGAGCGTCCGAACGATCTGCGACGGCAGAGCCCCTACACCGAGCCAGTATTCGGCTCTTTCTTTTTCTACTTTTACGTTGGCCGGGTCACATTTCGGATCATAGAATCCCAGGATCTCAATCGATCTACTGTCCCTTGATTTTCTCTTGTCCATAACGACGATCCTGTGGAACGGCTTTTTCTTTGTCCCCATCCTTTTAAGTCGTATTACCGCTGCCATACCTTCCTCCGTTTGCCATTACCTCTGTTTTTACGATTCTTGCCGTTGTGCTATGATTCCTTCTCTCTTCGTATCGTGGCGCCGACTTTTATAAGCTTCTCTTCCAGCCGCTCATAGCCCCGGTCTATATGATAGACGCGATGGATCTCTGTCGTCCCTTTTGCCACCAATCCGGCAAGCACCAGAGCCGCCGACGCGCGCAGATCCGACGCCATCACCGGAGCGCCGCTCAAGGACCGCACCCCTTTTATGATCGCGTTCGGCCCTTCAAGCAGGATCCTTGCGCCCATCCTGTTCAATTCGCTGATATGAATGAACCGCTCAGGATATATCTTCTCGGTTATTACGCTTATCCCGTCGATCACGCACATCATGCTCATCATCTGAGCCTGAACATCCGTCGGAAACCCCGGATAGGGGAGCGTCGTCACATCGGTCGGCCGTATTGTTCCGGTGTATCGCGCCCTGACGCCGTTCGGGACCGCTTCGATAGAGAGGCCCGTTTCTGACAATTTATCGATAACCGCGCCGAGATTCTCGATCCGCGCGCCGTGGATCGTTATGTCGCCTTTTGTCATAGCGGCCGCGATCATGTACGTTGCCGCTTCGATCCGGTCAGGGATAACGGTGTATTCCGCGCCGTGCAGGTTTTTGACGCCTTCAATGACGATCCGGTGCGTCATCTGCCCGGTTATTTTCGCTCCCATCCGTATCAAAAAATTCGCGAGATCGACGATCTCCGGCTCACATGCCGCGTTCTCGATGATCGTCACGCCGTCGGCGAGCGTCGCCGCCATCAGAACGTTCGCCGTCGCGAGCACGCTCGAACCGAAATGACCTCCCAGGTAGATATCGGCGCCGTGAAGTTTCTTGGCGGAGGCGATAATGTACCCTTTTTCAAGCCTGATCTTTACGCCGAGCGCTTCTACCCCTTTCAAGTGCAGATCTATGGGGCGAGGGCCGATAACACAGCCGCCGGGGAACGAAACGCGCGCTCTCTTCTTTTTCGCGAGCAGCGGCCCCAGAACACAGATCGACGCGCGCATCGTGCTGACAAGTTCGTAAGAAGCGGTATGCTTTCTATACGAGCCGGGCTCGATTATAACCGTATCTTTCTTTCTTTCGACGCGCACCCCGAGAGATTCAAGTATCCTCACCATCGTCTCGATATCTTTCAGATGAGGAACGTTCCGAATGACCGAGCGGCCGTCCGTTAAGAGAGTCGCCGCGAGTATCGGCAGGCACGAATTTTTCGCGCCGCTCACCGTAATGTCGCCCTTCAGCCGCGCGCCGCCGCGAATTACAAGCTTATCCATTACCTATCCGTTCACTTTGGCAACGAGGACCCTGTCGATACCGGAATAATCTTTCTTGATCGCGACACAATGCAGCCGTTCCGTCATATCGACAAGCGTCGCGACTTTTGACGACTGGTCGTACCCCATCTCCATCACAAGATATCCCCCGCTCCGTAAAAAAGCCGGAGCGCTGACTAAAATACGCCGAATAACATCTAAACCGTCAAAACCGCCGTCAAGAGCAATCCTCGGCTCCGCGAGCACCTCCTCAGGAAGCGTTGCGAGCTCCGCGGATGCGACGTAGGGAGGATTGGCGGTAATAATGTCAAATACGCCTTCTATGCGCTCAAAAAGGTCGCTCCGCACATACCGCACCTTATCTGAAACCCCGTGCCGCGCGGCATTTATCCGCGCGACTGAGAGCGCCTCATTGGAAACGTCACAAGCGATTATTGTATCTAAAATCACGCTTTTTGTCAAACTTATCGCGATGTTGCCGCTTCCGGTGCAAAGATCGAGCGCCGCAAGCCTTACCCCCTGACTCCCGGCTCCCTTTCTGCGTGCGATATCAACCGCAACCTCAACCAGTAGCTCGGTTTCAGCCCTCGGAATAAGAACGCGCTCATCCACAAAGAGCTCGCTCTGATAAAAATACGATGTACGCGTCCTGTACTGTTCAGGCAGCGTGTCGCCTACTGTCATTTCGCTTTATCGATCCTCAATTTTCTATCGGCATCCCTGAGCGCGCCGATAATCTCTTTGAGCTCGCCCTCGAGAACCTCTTCGAGGTTGTGTACGGTAAATCCGATCCTGTGGTCGGTGATCCTCCTGTCCGGAAAATTGTATGTCCTGATCTTCTCTGACCGGTCTCCGGTGCCGACCTGGGCTTTCCTGTCGGAAGACAGCTTCTTTTCGTGGTCGCTTTTGATCTTATCGAAAAGCCGGGCACGCAAAACGCGAAGCGCCTTGGCTTTATTTTTATGCTGCGAACGCTCGTCCTGGCACGTAACAACAAGCCCGGTCGGCAGATGTGTTATCCGCACTGCCGAGTCTGTCACATTGACATGCTGCCCTCCGTGGCCGCCGGCCCTGTAGACGTCTATCTTGAGATCCTGTGTATTGACCTCTATCTCGAGGTCTTCCGCTTCCGGCATGACCGCGACCGTTGCCGCGGACGTATGGATCCTTCCGGACGCCTCGGTCTCGGGAACGCGCTGCACCCTGTGCGTGCCGCTCTCGAATTTCAACGTTCCGTATACTTCGCTACCCGAGATCGAGAAGATAACCTCCTTGAACCCTCCTTTTTCCGAAGGGTTGGAATCGATCATCTCCGTTTTCCACCCTTTTTTCGAGGCGAACTTTGTATACATCCTGAAAAGATCCGCGGCAAAAAGGCCGGCCTCAAGGCCGCCTGTCCCCGCCCGCACTTCCAAAATTACGTTCCGGTCACTGTCAGCGTCCTTTTCATAGAGAAGCTGTTCGATCTTCTCTTTGACCTCTTGTATCGACGCGGCGACAATGTTCTTTTCGTCCCGCGCGAGCTCGATGAAATCATTATCATGTCCATCCTCGCTCAGCACGCGTTCGGCCTCCTTCAATTCACCGTCAAGGCGCAGATACCGCTCATACTCATCCATGACCGGCTTCAGCCGCGCCAGTTCTTTCGCGAAGAGCTGGTACTGCCGCGTATTGGCGATCACTTTCGGATCGGAGAGCAGCAGATGCAGCTCATCGAACCGCTTCTTTTTTTCGGCCAAAGAATCGAACATTCTCGCGCTATCCCGTGTTGTGGTCTACGACGCCTGCTCCGCGGATCCTTCTTCCGGCGCCGGAGGATCGGATCGCTGTTTTTTTGTATTTGACATTTTCGCGAATCTTTTCTGGAAACGCTCTACCCGGCCGGCCGCGTCAACCAGCTTCTGTTTTCCCGTATAGAACGGATGACAATTGGAGCAGATATTCACATGAATGGTCTTCTTTGTCGAACGCGTCTGGATCGTATTGCCGCACGCGCATGAGATCATCGAATCGCCATATTCCGGATGGAATTTGTCTTTCATGGCTTTTTCTCCTTTTGTTTGTTACTTTACTAGCGGCTTGCTGCTTGTGTCTTGCGAGATCCCTCGACTCGCTTCGCTCGCTCGGGATAAATTCGACCTTATACCTTACGCTCCCGACGGTCGCGTAAGGTATGGTCTCATTTATTTGCTCATGCTCATCAGGAACTCGGCGTTCGACTTTGTCTTTTTCAGCTTTTCGATCATAAGCTGCATCGCCTCATCAGAGCCAAGGTCGTTCAGGACCTTTCTCATAAGCCAGATCCGCTGAAGCTCGTCCTTGTCGACAAGGAGCTCTTCTTTTCTGGTGTTTGACCGCTTGATGTCGATGGCCGGATAGATCCTCTTCTGGAACAGGTTCCTGTCGAGCTGCATTTCCATGTTGCCGGTCCCCTTAAACTCCTCAAATATCACATCATCCATCCGGCTGCCGGTATCGACAAGCGCTGTCGCGATGATCGTAAGGCTCCCGCCCTCTTCGATATTTCTGGCGGCCCCGAAGAACCGTTTCGGCCTCTGAAGCGCGTTGGAATCAACGCCCCCCGAAAGGATCTTTCCGGAATGAGGCATGACCGAGTTGTACGCGCGCGCAAGCCGCGTGATCGAATCAAGAAGTATAACGACATCTTTTCTCGACTCAACAAGCCGTTTCGCTTTTTCGAGCACAACCTCGGCGACCTGTATGTGCCGCTCGGAGGGCTCATCGAACGTCGAGCTGATCACCTCGCCTTTCACCGAGCGCTGCATATCCGTAACTTCCTCGGGCCTTTCGTCGATAAGAAGGACGATCAGGATCGCTTCGGGATAATTCGTCGTTATGCTATTCGCGAATTTCTGCAGCAGGACGGTCTTACCGCTGTACGGAGGAGCGACGATCATGCCGCGCTGCCCCTTGCCGACCGGCGCCAGGAGATCCATCACCCTCATCGACACCTCATCGGGCTTCGTCTCCAGAAGAAAACGCTCGTTAGGATACAGCGGCGTAAGATTATCGAACAACGTACGCTCCTTCGCCTTATCGGGACTTTCATAGTTCACCGCCTCAACCTTCAGCAGGGCAAAATACCGCTCTCCTTCTTTTGGCGGGCGGATCTGGCCGCTTACCGTATGTCCGGTCCGCAGGCTGAACTTCCTGATCTGGGACGGCGATACATAGATATCGTCGGGGCCCGGCAAATAGTTGTAGTCGGGGCTCCGCAGGAACCCGAACCCGTCCGGAAGGATCTCGAGCACCCCTTCGCCGAACGTCAACCCCTCTTTTTCGGTCTTGGCCTGCAGGATCTTGTAGATCAGATCCTGCTTCTTGATCCCGCTGATCCCATTGAGGTTGAATTCTTTGGCGACTTTCGTGAGTTCAATAATGCTCATCGCCTTTAAGTTGCCTATATCCATCGTTTCCCCCCCCTCTACAGCCATCGAACTGTTTCTTTTATTTCAGATCTAACCTTTTTAGGATTTTCCAAACTTTCACCACCTGTTTTTTTGTGCGGGCCATCGACCCGTCGTTGTCTATAATAAGATCCGCGCGCTTGGCCTTTTCAGCAAGCGGCATCTGGCGGCGTATCCTGCGAACCGCGTCTTTTTTATCAAGCTTCAGGCCTCGGCCGGCTCGCGCGAGCTGCGTAGCGCGCGTTGACGTTACCACGATAAGTATGTCAACCTCGTCGAGAAGACCCGATTCGATCAGAAGGGGGGCGTCGATCACGACAATACTCCGCCGCCGCCTCAGTGACACGATTCTCAGGCGTCTTTTTATTTCCTTTATCACTGACGGATGGACTATCTTCACCAGGCGCCGGAGTTTTTTTTCATCGGAAAATACGGCCCCGGCAAGCGCTTTTCTGTCGATCTCGCCGTCATCACTCAATATCTTCCGGCCGAAAGCGGCGGCCGCCTTTCTGTACTGAGCGCTCTTCTTTCTGATCGCGCGATGAGCGATACGGTCCGCGTCAAGAACATCGGCTCCGAGGCTTTTCAGAATACCGGCAACGAAACTTTTTCCGGTCGCAAGCGAACCGGTTACGCCGACCACGATCACGCGCTTAAGATCCTTTCGTACAGTGCCCTATAGTCCTTTGCCGAACGTTTCCATGAAAAATCATATTCCATGACCTTCGTGACAAGCGAGCGCCATACATCTTCTTTTTTATAGACGGCAAGCGCGCGCTTGATCGCCTTCATCAGCTCGCCCGACGAGACCCCCGGGAACGTGAAGCCGTCGCCAATCGCTGTCTGAGCGTCGAACTCCCGCACGCTATCCTTCAGCCCTCCCGTCAACCGCACGACCGGGATCGCGCCGTATTTAAAACTGATCATCTGGCCGAGGCCGCACGGTTCGTATCTCGACGGGATCAGAAAAATATCGCACGCGGCGTAGATCTTCTGCGCAAGCTTCGCGTCAAACCGCAGATTCATCGAAGCGTTGCGGGGGTAGCGCCCGGCAAGCTTTTCGAACTGAGCATGATACTTACTTTCACCCGTTCCGAGGAGGACGAACTGAACATCCATCGAAAGGACCTCATTGATTATCGCGGCGAGAAGGTCGAAGCCCTTCTGATACGCGAGACGCGAGATGATGCCGATAACGGGCGCCTTGCTGTCGAGTTTCAGGCCGAGCTCTTTTTGCAATCCCCGCTTATTTTCGTATTTATCGTCGACCGTCCGCGCGGAATAGTTCTTAAAAATATTCGTGTCCGTGGCCGGGTCCCATGATCCATAATCAAGGCCGTTCAATATGCCGAACAGGTCCCGCCGCCTTGAGCTCACGACCCCTTCCAGGCCGCAGCCGAATTCTTTGGTCATTATCTCCTTCGCGTAGGACGGGCTCACGGTGCTTATCGCGTCCGCGTAGACAAGGCCGGCTTTCATCAGATTCAGCTTCCCGTAAAACTCAAAACAGTCAACATCAAAGAGGTCCTTCCTGAGCCCGATCTTCGAATACTCATCCGCGGGAAAGACCCCCTGGTACGCCATATTGTGGATAGTATATAAGATCTTTACCCCGCGAAAAAACGGATCATGAGCGTATCGCGTTTTAAGATACACCGGGATAAGGGCGGTCTGCCAATCGTTACAATGTATTATGTCGGGCTTAAAATCCTCTTTTTTTATGCGCTCGATCGTCTCGCGGCAAAAAAATCCGAAACGGTCCAGGTTATCGATGTAATCTCCTTCTTTTTCGCCGTAGAGTCCGGGGCGCTTAAAATAATGGTCGTTCTCGACGAAATAAACTTTGACCGATCCGCCGATCGACGCTTCGCTCGAGGCCGTCCGTACCGACGCGTATTTCGGCATGACGACCCTGACATCCATACCGAGATCCTCCAACGCGATCGGGAGCGACCCCGATACGTCGGCAAGGCCTCCGGTCTTCGCGAACGGAACCACTTCGCTCGAGGCGAAGAGGACCTTCAGTTTTGAACCAGTTTTTTTCTGTTTCGCCGTTTTTCTTCCGGCTTTCAGAACCGTCTTCTTCGGCATCGCTTTCTTCCCTTTTTACCCGACCCTTTCCATCTCAAGCCAATTTTTTCCCACTTCCAATTTCGCGACGACCGGGATCGTGAGCTTTATTATATTTTCCATCCTGTCACGCACAAGATCAGTCATATCTTTGATCTCATTCTTCGGAACATTAAAGACGAGCTCATCGTGCACCTGCAGGAACATCTTTGACGCGTATTTTTCCTTCGAAAGAGCTTCGTTGATCGATATCATCGCGACTTTGATGATATCCGCCGCGGAACCCTGGATCGGCGTATTGATCGCGATCCTTTCGGCAAACCCTTTCATCCGCGGGTCCGCGCTGGTGATCTCCGGGATATACCGCACTCTCCCGAGAAGCGTTGTGGCGCGGCCCGTCGACCGCGCTTCATCGACCATCTTCTCCATGTACCCTTGAACGTCGGGATAGCGCTTAAAGTAAGCGTCGATGAACTCCCTGGCTGTGTCGATGCTTATCTTCAGGCTTTGTGATAATCCGTACGGGCTCATGCCATAGACGATGCCGAAGTTAACGGTCTTCGCGACGCCCCTCATCTCTTCGGTGACCTCTTTCTCGTCTTTGTCGAAAATGAGTCCAGCCGTAAAAGAATGGATATCGAGGCCGTTCTTGAACGCTTTCACCAGATTTCTGTCGTTCGAGAGATGCGCCAAAAGCCTGAGCTCGATCTGAGAATAGTCCGCCGACAACAACAGATCGTTCTTTCCGTACGCGATAAACGCTTTCCGTATGCGCCTGCCCTCTTCGGTCTTAACCGGAATATTCTGCAGGTTCGGGCCGCTCGACGAAAGCCTGCCGGTCGCGGTCACCGTCTGATTGAACGACGCGTGTACTCTGCCGGTTTCCTTAAAAGCGAGATCACCGATCGAATCGACATACGTCGACTTCAATTTTGAGAGCTCCCGGTATTCGAGGAGCGCTTCCGGCATCGGGTTCTTCGGCGCGAGCTTCCTCAAAACGTCTTCATCGGTCGAGAATCCCGTCTTCGTCCTCCTGATAACGGGAAGCTTCAGCTTTTCGAAGAGTATCGTCGAGAGCTGTTTCGGAGAATTGATATTGAATTCCTGGCCCGCGAGATCATACACCCGCGCGGTCAGTTTCTTCAGCTTTCCGTCAAACTCTTTTGAAAGTGCCCGCAGATACTTCATGTCAAGCGCGGCGCCGTTCATCTCCATGGCCGCCAAGACCTTGATGAGCGGGATCTCAACGTTATAAAAAAGGTCTTCGAGCCCCGCCTTCTCGATCTCTTTTTCGAGCATCTTCTTCAGCCTGAACGTCACATCGCTGTCCTCGCACGAATAATCCGACACCTTCTCAAGCTCAACCTGGTCCATCGTGATCGCGCTCTTACCCCAACCGATCAGGTCGCGTATCGACGTTGTCATCTTGTGCCCGAGATATTCAAGTGATATATCGCCGAGATTGTGGTTCAGCTTCGAAGGATTCAGCACATACGAGGCCACCATAGTATCGAAGCCGATCCCTTGAAGGTCGATCCCCCGGCGCGCCAACACTATATACTCGTATTTAATATTCTGCCCGATCTTGCTGATCGAATCATCTTCAAAAAGAGGCTTCAATTCTTCGAAGACCTGCTCCATGTCGAGCTTCTTGTCCGCGTCAAGCGCGGCGCGGCCGCCTTTCTTCTTCATGCCGACATAATACGCCGACCCGATCGCATATGAGAATGAGATCCCCACCGGTTCGGCGCGTACCGGGTCAACGCTGGTCGTCTCAAAATCGAAGGCAAAATCTTTCGATCTCCTGAGCTCCTTCACCAGGCTCCTGAACTTCTCCATGTCGGTGATACACTCATACTTTGATGACAGCCGGGTCGCGGGAGAGGCTTCCTTGAGGAGGTTCTTGAACTCCAATTCTTTATAAAGCGCGACGAGCGCCTCAGTGTTGGGTTCCTTCAGCGCGAGTTTGCCAAAATCTATCTTCAGCGGTACTTCGGTGTCAAGCTGAGCGAGCTCTTTGCTTAGCCGGGCCAGCGGCTCATGTTCCTTCAGGATCTTCTTCTTTGACTCCCCTTTCACCTCGTCAATATGATCATAAAGATTATCGATGCACCCGAATTCGGCTATGAGATCAATAGCGGTTTTTTCGCCGACCCCGGGAACGCCCGGGATGTTGTCGGACGCGTCCCCCATTAACCCCATAACGTCAGGAACCCTCTCCGGCCAGACGTGAAACCGCTCCTTTACTTTATCCCTATCGTACACAAAGTTGTCCTTATGAGGACTGATAACCTTTATCTCGTCACTGACAAGCTGAAGAGCGTCCTTGTCACCGGTAACGATATACGTATTAATATCCTTCTTTTTCGCGCAAACCGCAAGCGTTGCCAGAACATCGTCGGCCTCATACCCCTGAAGTTCATAAATAGGAATATTATATGCCGCTACAAGCTTCTTAATGATCGGCATTTGGGATACCAGGTCATCGGGCATCGGCTTTCGGTGTATCTTGTATTCCTCGAACTTTTCATGCCTGAACGTCGGCCCCTTCAGATCAAATGCCACGGCGAGCATATCCGGAGAGTATTCCTTAATGATCTTATTGAGCATACTTACGAATCCGAAAACAGCGTTCGTAGGCTGCCCTTTCGAGTTCGAAAGACTTCGAACCGCATAGAACGCTCTATAACAAAAAGAGTTACCGTCGATCAGGAATAGGTTTTTTTTCGGCACGGATAAAATAAGGTTAGTAAGACATGCTCGGGGAACCTAAAGGATCATTCTCAATTGTATTGATTTGAAAGATAGGTAATGAGGTTTGTGGTCTCTCTACTGCGTTTGATTACTTATCTGATGTTACAATAATATACATTCTATACGGTCTTGTCAAGAAATATTTGCATTTTCCATGTTTTTTGTGATATATTTTAAAAAAGGCTTTATGGTAGAACAAAGGCGCTATCCAAGGTATGCGGTTCCCTTCAAGATCGGGTACTCTTCGCCCGGGACTAACGGGGCTCTATCCCCAACCGTCGCGGTGAACGTCTCGAGAACCGGCATCCGGATGCCGGTTTCTGACAATATCAAGATCAGGGATCGCTTACATATCGAGATCGACCTTCTCGATAAGAACCGGCCGGTCAAAGCCGTGGGAAGAGTTGTTTGGGTTCGGAACAATGGGGTGACCGGACTCACTGCCGGCATCAGGATCACAAAGCTTGGTTTTATCGATTCGAGCAGGCTCTTAGCCGCCCTTCTAAGATCGAAACCTTTAGTGTAAGGCCGCCGCATTTCTTAGAATATATACTTCAGTCCGAATTTCCCGCCGATCTTATTAAAATCCGCGTCAGGCCAGGTGTATTGGCCGCTTGTCGCGCCTTCGATATGGTACAGATCGGCAAACGCATCCAGGTTAAGAGCGAGGTTGCTCGTAAAGAAGTAATCGGCGCCGGTTTCAAAGCGAACAAGATAACCGTTGTTTCCGGTCAATTTTCCT
>JBDRSA010000015.1:0-8299 GCA_043825275.1 Candidatus Omnitrophota bacterium | reverse complement strand
AGTTATCAGTTGTCAGATGTCAGTTGTCAGTCCCTCGACTTCGCTCGGGATGGATCGAGGGACTGGCGACTATTCAGATGAGAGCGGAGATCGAATGATCGAATATGTAAAAACCCTTTCCAAGGCAGGGAAGATCCCGGTAAGGCGGTTATTGAAGAAGGACCGCAGGATCGCGTACTTCTCCATGGAGATCGGCATCAATACCGGCATCCGCACCTACAGCGGAGGCCTCGGAATACTTGCCGGCGATACGGTCAAGTCATGCGCCGATTTACCATAGCCCGTGGTCCGCTTTCAGCGATCCTGGTCGCGTTGGTGCTGTTGATCTATATAACAACACGAGAGGTTTATCGCGAAGCGCCGTCCGGCTACACCTGGGTGCATAGCGGTAAAATCCGCGCAAGACTGCTTGTTCCGTATGGCTGGGTGTTTCGCGAGAAGCGGGAAAAAGACGCCGATATCGTATTGATCACAAAAGATGCCGGTGGAAAGCCGGGAAGCGTATCCCCCGGGTTAACGATAACCGTTCTTCGGGATTGTGACAAAACTACCGGAATGAAACCGTCGGTGTATACCGAAGAGTTTATCAACGAAATGAAATTGGCATCGTCCTGGCACGGCAAGATCGAATCCATACGTCAGAATGACCGGTTCAAAGGGTTGGGAGGATTTTTCCGCTCTGACGATGAGGAGTCAGGCACGATCGTTCAATTCGTTCTCGCCATTGGCAACGATGATACGGGAACGCTCTATGTCGCGATCTTCAGAAGCAAGGAAGATGAATGGGAAGCGGCGTGGAGCGCCGGCCAAACAATTATTGACAATTTAGCGCTCGACAAAGGAGCATAGCTGATGCCTTTGCTTGGGGCAGTTCGAAATCTCGACATAGCATTGTTCAATATCATAAATCGTGACTGCGCCAACGCGATCTTCGATACCGTTATGCCCGTTATTACATCGCTTGGCAGCGGCAAAGCTGTCTTTATTGCCGCGATAATGATCGCATTGATCGCCGGCAGAAAGAAAAAGGCTGTTAGTATAATTCTTTTGGCCGCGATCCCGGTAGCGCAGACCTTCGCGTATCATTTAAAAATGTTTTTCGCTCTTCCGAGGCCCGGAAATGTTTTGAGCGAAATACATCTATTGGTCCATGCGAACGGCTATGCTTTTCCGTCCGGGCACACTACCATGATATGTACCGCCGCGACGATCCTTGCCGCTTTTTTTAGATCGAGGGCCCTCTTTCTATGGCTGGCGGCCGCTGTCGGAGTGTCGAGGATATATACCGGCGCTCATTTTCCATCAGATGTGCTGTCGGGAGCGCTCCTTGGAACGGGCTTAGGGTATGGGATGGTCGCTTTCGCGAATTATACAGGCTTCCTGCGGCTTTCACCGGAAAGCGGCGCCGTAAGCACTATGAGAAGCACAACGCGCGCTTGACGTGTGATCCATGCGGAGCATATTCGGAAAAACCGGAGGAGAACGATGAACAGAAGAAGCGCAGTCGCGATGGCATGCTTCACCGCTCTGTTTTTGGTCCTCTCAGGAAACGACGCCGCGGTATTTCCTCAAGAAGAAAGAGGGGTGATCCGGCTCAAAAGCCCGCAACTTTTTCGCGGCAAAAAGCTGATGATGGCCCTTAAAGAGCGGCGGTCCTCGCGTTCGTTCGACCCAAAAATGCTGCCCAACGATGTTCTTTCAGGCCTTCTTTGGGCCGGCTTCGGTATTAATAGATCGGACTCGGGCAAGAGGACTGCTCCCTCAGCGATGAATTGGCAGGAAATCGAGATCTATGTGGCAATGGAAAACGGGCTTTATCTCTATAGGCCTAAAGAATCAACGCTTGTTCCCGTCCTCGGCAAAGACATTCGTAAATTCGTCGGTATGCAGGAATATGTCAAGGAAGCGCCGATAAGCCTTATTTATGTAGCGGATTTTGAGAAGATGACCGGAAGTGAACAGGACAAGATCTGGCTTGCCGCCTGTGACGCGGGCTTTATCTCTCAAAACGTGCATCTGTACTGTGCCTCGGAAGAGCTCGCGACCGTTACGGTCGCGTGGATCGACAAACCACGGCTTGAAAAGGTGATGGGGCTCAGAAAAGATCAAAAAGTTGTTATTGCGCAGCCGGTCGGGTATAAAAAAAATTAAGGCAAAATAATACGGGCAATGAGTGAATTCAGAAAGATCGTTATAGCGGCGGTCGTTTCCGCGGCGGTAACAACAGCGGTCATAGGCGGAGTAACGAAGTACGCTGCCGACGCGGAATTAAGGAAAATAGACGGCGCGTTCCGCGAACTTTCTGAAAATTACGCGTACGTTTTTCGCGAGCATCGGGAGCTTTCAGAAAAGTATGACGCGCTCGCGCGGCAATATATCGAGCTTGTCCATAAAGACGCGCGAGGGGATGCCGTTCTCGACACAGCGGCCGTCGAACGATATTCCGGAGAAATGCGGCAAATGCTGCTCGGCCTGGCGAGTTCGATCATCGCGAAGAAGATCGCGATCGATTCAATGAGGAACAGTATGGCCGGAGGAAATGTGTTTGAGCGCGAGAACATATTGACGCTCGACGTTTTGATCGCGGCTGACATATCGTGCGCGAGCGTATCTTCATTGGTAGGAGCTATCGATGAATTTATTTCCTCTGATGATCAATATGGTACCTACGCTTCGCTGAGTGAAAAATTCGGGACTTCGATACGAATTGTGCAAGGGTATGAAGAGTCGGTCAATGCCATAACAGCGATGTCCGGCGACAAGAACTACCGTGCCGCCTTTGGCGAGCTTGCCGGAGCGATGAACGCCGCCGTTGAATACATACAACAAATTGAGCGATTGATCGAGTCGCGGTACAGCGCGATCGACAAAGAGCGGAAGAAACTCGAGTCTCTCTACGGTGATTACTCCGGCCTCTTAGGATCATCGAGTAAAACAAAGATACCCGAAAAAGGACGTTGACCGCTATGGGCAATCAGATCGGACGGCACTTCAACGTATTTATCGCCATTGACAGTCTCCCGATATTTTCAACACTATCATTCTTTGAAAAGCAGTTGGTCGCGGCGAAGGCGCAGATAGTGGAGTATGAGAAGGGGCATAGTATCTACAAAGAGGGGGCCGCCCCCGATTATTTTTACTGCATGATAAGCGGAAGGGTCGAAATATTTCAATCTACCGGCCCGGCGCGCAGCCACGTTAATAAAACGATAGAGCATATTCGAAGAGGCGAGTTTACCGGCTCCATATCGGCGCTTACGGGGAAGCCTCATTCGGTGGGCGCCCGGGCTCTGAACGACTCGACATTGGTAAGGATCTCCGCGAGTGACTTCAACTATCTGCTCAAGAAGATACCCGCGCTGTCGTTCTACCTCAGCAGAGCTCTCTCGAGACGCTTAAGCAAGGTCCCGAAAAGCGAGGTTTTCAAGAGCGTGATCATTGCGGTGTTCGGCATCGGCACCCGCAACGAATCGTCGATGTACGCTTCGGCGCTCTCGGCCGGACTCGGTTTAGAATCGGCCAAGAAGGTCGCTCTTGTCAGATCATCCGCCGTTTCGTCAAAGAAAGAAGCCGCTCGATTCCTGGGGTCCCTTATTGAAAAACACCATTATGTCGTGATAGATACCGTCGGGCAGAATGAGATCGTTCGAAACGAGATATTAAAACAGTCTGACATGTGCCATTTTGTCTCCGCGTCTGACGCGCGAGCTCTTAAGAGAACAGCGTCCCTGAGGCGATATGCCGTATCAACGACCGGGAGGCACGCGGTAAAAGATATCGCGGTCGTGATCATCCAGGACCGGATGTATGATCGGACTTCATATGAAAAAAAATGCGAGCTTATCGGTCATTCAAGATTCGTTGCGCTGAGTATGGAAAAAACGCAGTTTAAGAATACGATACACCATGTCGCCAGAGAGGTATCCGGTTCATTAACCGGCCTGGCGCTCGGAAGCGGCGCCGCTATGGGCCTCGCGCATGTCGGCGTCCTGAAAGTCCTCGAACACGAAAATATCCGCATTGACCATCTCGCGGGGACCAGCATGGGGGCCCTTATCGGCGCGCTCTGGGTGACCGGCATTCCGGCGCGAGATATAGAGAAGATCGCGTCTAAATTCAAAAGCGCCATGTCGGTCTTCCTTCTTCTTGATCCAACGCTGCCGATTCGAGGCCTTATAAAAGGGAATACGGTGCGAAAGTTCCTTCGCTTGCATCTCGGGGATAAAACTTTTTATGATACGAAAATACCTCTTAAAATTATTGCCTGTGACATAAAAAGAAGACGCGAGGTTGTTCTTGAAAGCGGGAGCCTGGTCGACGCCGTAATGGCAAGTATCGCTATTCCCGGTGTTTTTGAACCGGTCCTGGTTGACCGGACAATACAGCTTGTCGACGGAGGGATCGTTAACCCGCTCCCCGTCGGGACGCTCACCAAAGCGGGATTACGGCGCATTATAGCGGTAAACACGCTGCCGTCTCCCGACAACATTGTCCGTATGGAACGAAAGAAGCTTTCGATATACGATGTTATCGTCAACAGTTTTCAGGCGATGGAATACTCGATCGCCGCGCATACAAGCAGGCATGCCGATGTTTATCTCCATCCGATCCCGGAGTTTGCCGATTGGTATGAGTTCCATAAGGCCCCCCTGTTCATCAAGGAGGGCGTTCAACACACCCGGCGAGCTCTGCCGCTCATCAAAGAGCTTGTAAAAAAGGCCTAATCCAGGTATAATTTTTGTAAGGTTCCGTATGAGAGCGAGAACTTTTGTGTTCGTTTGCGGGATACTCGTGTCGTGTCAGCAGTCTCTCTTCGCGGACATCATAACGATGACATCCGGTGAGAGGGTCGAGGGCAGCGTCATCGTCGAAAACGACGACACTATTATCGTGCTTTTAGCCGACAGGCGGGTATCCCGGGCGATCAATCGCGCCGACGTTGTTTCGGTGGATCGCTCTCCGCAGGGGGAGCGGCCGCCCGAAGAGCATGTGCCGGCCCGATCCGGTGGAGATACGGGCGGGCCGTCTCTTCGCTCGAGAGCGGAAAAGACGTATTTGAATGAAGAGAGCGGGTTCTATATAACGGGGCCGGTCGGCTGGGTAAAGCATCTCGCGCCTCCTATACACGGCGTTAAAGTCCTGTTCAGCACGAGCGATTCTCCAAAGAGGATATTCCCCGGGATCGCCGTCAGCATAGATGATCTTCCTGAAACCGACTTGCCATTCAAAGAGTTCACCGGCAGCATTGTGGCGTCGCAGAAGAAATCGGGTATCGCGATCGTCGAGCCTGTCAAGGAAGTGCGTATAAACGGCATTCAGGGGGTTCGCTTTACGACTGAAAGCAAGGTCGGAGAATTCGGGTACGGTTTTCGGTTCATGCATATTGTGCTCGATCGAGGCGATACTGCCGTCTCCATTATGTGTGTCGCGAAGACCGATGATTTCCATCTGTACGAAGACGATTTCAATAGAACAATAGCAAGCTTCGGTTCCGTATCTGACGATCAAAGCCGATAATAAAGCCGGGGAATACAATGCCGGAAGAAAAGAAAACAAAAGCCCGTTTTGACATAGCTGTGGCGCTGTCGCTATCGATCCACATGGCGGTACTCTTTCCGTTCGTACTTCCTGCCGAGCGGAACAACCCCCCCCAATCCATAAAAACGCTCCTTGTCGATTACATTGTTGTCGAAGAATCAAGCGGCCCCCGCCGTGAATTGATTGCGCCGCAGAAGGTAGAAATTTCGAAGAGTGAGCCGACAGCGGACGAAGCGATGCTTGGGGCGTCCGGAAGCGACCCTCAAGAATACCCTAAAAAAAAGGCGGCGGAAATAAAACCGGACCCTCGCGAGGAAAACCGGCTTACCGTGACGAGAAAAGACCGAAGAGAAAAATATTTCAATCATTATTATCAAGCGGTCAGGGACAAGATCAAGACGACGCTTCGGAATAATTACATCGGCTCTCCCGAAGACGGAGAGGTTTACCTCGTATTTACGCTCCTTTCGGACGGATCAATAAACCGGTATCATATTGACGAAGAGAGCTCGACACAGGACAGATTCCTGATCGAGGTCGCTGAGTTAAGCCTTGTTGACGCCGCTCCGTTCCCGAAATTCCCGAATGGGTTGCCGCAAAAGAATATAACATTCAACGTCGTCGTATCTTTTAAGGGGGCCGATTCGGCTGATATCTATTGACAAGATCGGCCTTATTTGCTATTATGAGCATCATCTAAAAAGGATGGAAAACATGTCACGAGTTGAAGTCGACAGAAACGAGCCGCTTGAACGCGCTTTGAGGCGATTTAAAAAGAAGATCGAGCGCGAGGGGATACTAAAAGTCCTAAAAGCGAATAAGCATTACGAGAAACCTAGTGAAAAGAAAAGAAGAAAACGACGCACGAAAAGGCCGAGCTGGAAGTAGTGCCGCAGCCCATCAATAGTATCCTCGCGGTATTTGCCGCAGCGACTCTTCTTGTACTATCGCCCCCCCAAAGTAACCTCTGCGCTGAGCAACACGAAGCCGAACTGTTTCAACAACCTCCGGTCCACAGGACAGTCCTTGATAACGGGCTAACGCTGCTCGTCAGTGAGAAAGAGGGGGCGGGAATTGTATGCCTGGAGGTACGACTGAAAGCGGGAAGCGCCCAGGAAGGGTCGTATGTCGGAAGCGGGATCTCCCATCTCATTGAGCATATGCTCTTCAAGGGGACACGCGAAAGAAGCCCCGAAGAGATAGATCGATCGATAAAATCGTACGGCGGCCGCATAAACGGCGCGACATCGCTCGATACCACGTATTACAGTGTCTCGGTGCTGCCGGAGTATTTACGGCAAACGGCCGCTATACTGAAAGACATGATGACGAACGCCGCGTTCGATGAAAAAGAACTGCAAAACGAAAAACGCGTTGTTCTTCATGAAATGAAATTCAGGAGGGATGACCCTACCCGCAGAATAATGCTCAGGCTCTGGGAGCAGGCGTACATACGCCACCCGTACCGCTTCCCGGTTATTGGCTACGAAGAGGCGCTTAAAAAGATCTCGAGGGACGATATCGTCGCGTATTATCGAACGGTATACGCGCCCAATAAGATGATCGTTACGATCACCGGCGACATCAAGACAGGGGAAGCCGAGACGATCGTTCGGGAGGTTTTCGGCGCCATTGAGCCGGGAAGCTATCGATCCGCGGTGAACCCGATAGAGCCCGACCAGGTCATCAAGAGGTCTCTTGATGAATCGATCGAGACGAACCTTGCCTACCTTGCCATGGGGTTTCATTCAACATCTTTGCTCGATAGAAACCTTTTCGCTCTCGATGTCCTGGCCATAATCCTCGGCCGGGGAGACGAGTCAAGGCTCAATACGTCGCTTGTCAAAGAAGATGAGATCGCCTACTCGGTAAGCGCGTATAACTACACGCCAAAAGACCCGGGGCTCTTTATTATTTCCGCTGTTACGGACACTAAAAATATCGACAAGGTTGCGCGGAATGTCCTTAAGAATATCGACGTTTTTAAGCATGAGCGTGTTTCTGACGATGATCTTGAACGAGCGAAGAACCAGGTGCTCGGTGACTATATTTTTTCGCGACAATCAGTACAAGCATTGGCATCAGACATCGCTCAGAGCGAAGAGCTGACGGGATCGGCGGCCTTTTCGGAAAGATACGTTGCCGGTATCCGGTCGGTAACGAGAGACGCTATTCAAGAAGTCGCGCAACGGTATTTCGCGGAGACCAACCTGACCGAAGTCCGGCTTACTCCTAAGCCGGAGGATACGACCACAGCGATAGCGGCTCTATCCGGGGACAAAGAAAGATCTCCGGCTGAAAAAACAGTTCTCTTGAACGGAGTAACGGTCATTACACAAAGGAGGACGGACATACCGGCAGTTTCTATCGCGGCCGTTCTCGGGGGCGGTCTTCGTTCGGAAGAGCGTTCGAAGAGCGGCATATCGAATTTTACGTCGAAGATGCTCTTGAAGGGGGCAGCCAATAGGCCGGAAAGTCTTATACAGGGAGCGGTCGAAGCGCGCGGCGGGATGATCTCCTCGTTCAGCGGATTGAACAGCCTCGGGGTCACCATCAGCGCCCTGAAGAGCGATACGAATTTCAGCTTAGAGGTTTTGGCGGACATTCTACGAAGTCCCGATTTTCCGAAAGCGCAGATCGAGAAAGAGCGCTCTCTTATCCTTGCCGCGATCAAACAAGAGGCGGATGACCCGTTCGACGCGGGGATCGTTCATCTCCGCGGCCGTCTTTTCGGCGGACATCCGTACAGTCGAAGACTGAT
>JBDRSA010000014.1:0-41245 GCA_043825275.1 Candidatus Omnitrophota bacterium | reverse complement strand
AAGGATGACCACTTCGGTCTGCGCGCAGACCGCGGATATCGTATCACTGCTTGCCGAGACGCTCTACTGGATCTTCGTCGGACCGTTCAAGAAAAAAGCGGTGAAACGCCAGGGGATCTTCCACCAGATGGTATTTGTGGGCGTACAGTCGATCATTATCGTCTTTTTCGTTTCTATCTTTACCGGGATCGTGATCGCGATGCAGAGCGCGTATCAGCTGGCGCAGCTCGGCGCGACCGTCTATGTTGCCGGCCTGGTAAGCGTGTCGCTCTGCAGAGAGCTCGGCCCCGTACTGACGTCGCTGGTCATCGCCGGTCGAGTCGGCGCGGCTATTACAGCCGAGATAGGAACGATGCGCGTTTCCGAACAGATCGAGGCGTTGGAGGCGATGGCGCTCAATCCCGTTCGATATCTTGTCGTGCCGAGATTTCTCGGCCTGATCGTCATGCTCCCCTGCCTTGTTATGTTCGCTGACCTCTGCGGGATGGCAGGCGGTTATCTCGTAGGAGTATTCAATCTGAATATTGACCCGGATCTCTACATTGATACATCGTTCAGGTTTCTTGAGGCGAAAGACGTTATAACCGGTATAGTAAAAAGTTTTGTATTCGGAATGATCATCGCGCTGACAGCCTGCTACCAGGGGCTTAATACGCGCGGCGGCGCGGAAGGTGTCGGTAAATCGACGACAGTAAGCGTTGTTACAAGCTTTATTCTGATTATTCTGGCTGACGTGGTTTTAACCGGCTTATTCTATTTCTCAAAAATGTAACGGTGATCTATGGATAAAAAAGAAGTCGTGATCAAAGTCGACAACGTTGTCAAAAAGTTCGGCGACCGGGTCGTCTTGAACGGTGTAACGCTCGAAATATACCGAGGAGAGACATTCGTCATTATGGGCGGGTCCGGCTGCGGAAAGAGCACGTTGCTGCGCCACATGATAGGAGCTCTCAAGCCGAATTCCGGATCGGTGGTAATGTTCGACAAAGATCTCAGTACGCTGAATGAAGATGAGATGGATATCGTCAGGAAGAAATTCGGGATGTGTTTCCAGTCATCCGCGCTCTTTGACTCGATGACGGTTGCCGAGAATATCAGCCTCCCGCTCAGAGAGCATACCAAGCTGGATCAGAGCGTTATTGATATAGTCGTTAAGATGAAGCTTGAACTGGTCGGCCTCAGAGGATTTGAGGATCTTATGCCGAGCCAGCTGTCAGGGGGCATGAAGAAGCGCGTTGGGCTCGCGCGCGCGATCGCGATGGACCCTGAGATCATTTTTTACGACGAACCGACAGCCGGGCTCGATCCGATCGTGCGCGCGGTGATCGATAAGCTGATCGTGGACCTTTCGAAAAAATTGCAGATCACCAGCGTTGTTGTTACTCATGACATGAACAGCGTGTTCAGGATCGCCGACCGCGCGGCGATGCTCTACGAAGGCCGTGTCGTCGGGATCGGTACGCTTGATGAAATGAAGAAGTCGAAGAACGGGCTGCTGGAGCAGTTCATTTCAGGGAGTCCCGACGGCCCTATCGCGTTCATGCAGCAGAAGGACGATTATCTGGAACATTTAACGAAATAAACGGTCTCGGCCGAATAACGCGAAAGACAACGAAATTAAGAGGTGTGGAATGATAAAGATCTCGAACGAAGTAAAAACGGGGCTCATGGTCATTTCCTGTTTCCTTATTTTGGCGTGGCTTGTCCTGAAGACCGGCGATGTTACGTTCTCAAAGCCCGAAGGGTACAACGTGAAGCTTCTCTTCAGTTTCGCCGGCGGCATAGAGGCGAATGCGCCGGTTCGCCTGGCCGGGGTCGAGGTCGGAAAAGTAAAGAAGATCGAGCTTGTTTATACGCCGCGAACGCAGGCGATCCTTTCGGTGTGGCTCGACGAAAAAGCGAAGGTCCGGAAGGATTCCGAGGCGTACATCAATACGCTCGGGCTCATGGGGGAAAAGTATATCGAGCTTACCGCGGGGACCTCGGATGAATTCTTGAAACCGGGCGATGAGCTTGTCGGCGAAGACCCGTTCCAGATGGAAAAGCTCCTGAAGAAAGCCGAGACGATCGCCGAGAACATCGATGAGGCGCTCATAGACGTAAAGGCGCTCGCCAAGAACGTGAACGGCATGGTCGAGGAGAACAGAAACGGTATCGGCAGTATCGTCGAAAATCTGGAAGAGACGTCGAAAAACTTCAATGAGTTCAGCGACGATATTAAGCGGCACCCGTGGAAGCTCCTGATCAAAGGGAAAGAGAGCGGCGAGACGACTACACGAAAAACGAAGAGACGGTAAGCTCTTTTGGCGGCTCGGAACGATAGGAGCGATCGTATGAGATTGATGAATAAAAGGCGGCGTATGCCGCCTTTTATCTTTCGCGGTGCGCCCGGCAGGGCGTGTCGAAGGAGAGAAGATCCGGGTAATGGTTCAGACTCAGGAAGCCCGCCTCGGCATAAGGCTCCGATACCCCCTTTGGGGGGATTGATGAAATTACTTCTGAAGCTGAGAAGTTGACCAATACTGGATACATTGAAAATAAACTTCAAGATCGATCTTAGAATGAAGATCCCAAAACCGGTGATGAAGGGATTAAGGATCGCGGGGCTCGCGGGGCTCTGCTTGTGCGCCCTGGCGGTATCGTACTTCAGGATCCTCGATAACTATGAACTGGAGTTTCTTGACGCCAGGTATCAGATGAGGCCGCATCGAAAGGGTGTTCCTGATGTCGTCCTGATAGAGATCGGCGACGATACGCTCCAGAAGATCGGAAGTTGGCCGGTCGACAGAGGATTCCACGCGCAGCTTATACACGCTCTCACCAAGGCCGGCGCGCGGTCGATCATCTTCGATATGTTCTTCCCGGAACCGGGCGCAAGCGACGCTGTTCTTGAAAAAGCCATCGCCGATTCAGGCAGGGTGTACTTATCGTACGTCCTGAACATGACGCACAACACAAAAGGATCGGTCAGGCGCGCGATCGGTTATACCGCGTTAAGCATTCCCCGGCTTGCCAGCGCGTCCTTCGGGAACGGCAATATCGCTACCATTCCCGACGTTGACGGAAAATTCCGCAGGGTTCCGCTTCTGGCCGAATACGAGAACAAGAAGCATCTTTTTGTCGCGTTTTTGGCCGCGTGCGACTACCTCGGCATCTCCGAGAAAGAGATCGAGTACATTCCCGGCAAGCGGGTATTGGCCGGAAAGGATCTCAAAATACCGCTTGATGAACAATCGAATATGATGATCAACTATTCCGCTCCATGGGGGAAGGCTTTTAAGCATTATTCGTACATCGATATCCTTCAGTCATATTTCGCCGATGAAACGGCTCAGGCGCCGCTTCTTGACCTCGGGGTCTTTAAGGGCAAAATTTGTATTGTCGGGGATACCGCGACCGGGACAACGGATATGCGCGCGACGCCGCTTGAACGGATCTATCCGGGAGTCGGTATTCACGCGGAAGTTATCAACAGTATTTTAACAAAACGCTTTGTGTCCCGCCTTTCAAGGTTCGGGAATCTCGCTATACTCTTCGGACTCTGCGCGTTCGTTATATTTACGACCCTGAAGCAGAAGCCGTTCAAAGGGCTGTTGATCCTGCTCGGCGTTGTAGGGCTATTTCTGATCCTGTCGATCGCGGTGTTTCTCTTTTTCGGACTGTGGATCGACGTATTCTATCCGCTGCTCTTGCTGGTAACGCTGTACCTGATATTCACGTTCCGGAAATATATCGTTGAATGGCAGCAACGTCAGCTTTTAGAGAGAGAGCTTGATATCGCCCGGACGATACAGGAGAGTTTTTTGCCGAAGGCGCTTCCGCAGAGCGAAGGCCTTGAGGTGACGGCCCGCATGACTGCCCACCACCATGTCGGCGGCGACCTCTACGACGGGATCGATCTCGGCGATGGGAAGATCGGTATTATGCTCGGCGATGTCTCGGGGAAAGGGGTCCCCGCGGCTCTTTTTATGGCGAAAGTTACCAGTGAATTTCGGCTTCTGCTCGCCGGAGAGAAGAGGCCGTCTAAATTACTGACGAAGCTCAATAGGCAGCTGTGCGAGGAGTCTTCAAGCAGTCTTTTCGTGACGCTCTGCTATCTTATTATCGACACCAAAGAGGGTACGATCAACCTTGCCAGCGGCGGGCACATGCCGCCGGTCCTGGTAAAAGCGGCCGACGGCTCGATCCATCTTCTGGAAGTCAAAGAAGGGATGCCTCTTTCTTTGATGGAGGGCGATTATTCCGAAAGTGTTACGAAATTCGACCCGGGAGACGCGCTGATCCTCTACACCGACGGAGTTACCGAGGCGATGGATATGAACAATAATATGTATCCCGAAGAGAGATTTTACGATGTCGTGAAAAAGAACAGCTCTCTGAGCGCCAAAGAACTTATGGACGCGATCCTCGAAGACGTACATGATTTTGAGGGGAAGGCGGGCGCTCATGACGATACGACGGTGATGGTGATTAAGAGAAAGATCCCTCCTGCGGGTGAAGATAAACCGAAAGAGGAGGGTACGAAAGAAACAGGGAAAGGGTAGTCTTAGGAGAGGTCTTCCGTTTTGTTTTAGTTGCCCTTCGACGCGTGCTTCGACAGGCTCAGCACTTACTCAGGGCATCCATCGACTCGCTCTACTATTCAATCCTGAGCGAGTCCGCCAACGGCGGTCGAGTCGAAGGATGGTGCCGAAGGAGGGAGTTGAACCCTCAAGGTGCAAGCACCAACGGTTTTTGAGACCGTCGCGTATGCCAATTCCGCCACTTCGGCAAGCTGTCACTTATTCAGATAATCGCTTTATTATACCATATACCCTGTTAATTTCAACATTCAGGGTAAGAATTTTGTTTGTGATCTCACCAATCTTTGGTATAATCCTACCAGAGGAATGGGGCAGTAGCTCAGTTGGGAGAGTGTCTGAATGGCATTCAGAAGGTCGCCGGTTCGATCCCGGTCTGCTCCACCATTTCTATATTCAATCTCATACGTGTCCAAATTAGCAGCTTTGTCTCGACGGAAATGGTATTTTGACATTCGAAATCTTGTCATGCCCGCCCCCGCTTTCGCGGGTTGACGCTGAATAGATGAAACAGAAGAAGGCCCGGGCTTAATGTGATGGAAAAAGAGAAGCTGTATCCGTTCGATGATATTGAGGCGAAATGGCAGAAGTTCTGGCGGGACGAGAAGCTCTTTGAGGTCGACGTGAACGATTCCGCGAAGAAGTTCTACTGTCTGACGATGTTCCCGTATCCGTCGGCCGCGCTCCATGTGGGCCACGGCAGGAATTATATCATCGGGGATGTAGTCGCCCGGTATATGATGATGAAGGGGTTCAACGTTCTTTCTCCAATGGGGTGGGACGCGTTCGGCCTGCCCGCGGAGAACGCCGCGATCAAGAACGGCCTCCATCCGAAAGTATCGACGCTGAGCAATATCGCTACGATGAAGAAGCAGCTCAAACAATGGGGCGTTGAGTACGACTGGAAGCGCGAGGTAACATCGTGCCTGCCCGATTATTACCGCTGGACGCAGTGGATCTTTTTGGAGCTTTTCAGGAAAGGGCTCGCGTACAAGAAAAAGGCGTTCGTGAACTGGTGCCCCTCATGTAAGACCGTGCTGGCGAACGAGCAGGTTGTCGGCGGAAACTGTGAACGATGCGATACCGCGGTCGCGCAGCGGGATCTGGAGCAATGGTTCTTTAAAATTACCGATTACGCCCAGCGCCTTCTGGACGACCTGGACAAGCTTTCGGAGTGGCCTGAACGCGTAAAAACCATGCAGCGAAACTGGATCGGACGGAGCGAGGGGGTCGCGATCGATTTTTTGATAGAAGGATCGAAGAATATTCTGAGATGTTTTACTACGAGGGTCGATACGATCTACGGCGCGACATTTATGGCGATCGCGCCGGAGCATCCTATGGCCGAAGAGCTCATGGCGGGTTTGTCTGAAAAAGAGAAGGCACTCGTTGCTGTCGGGCGGATGAGGAACGAGTCGAAGCTTGAACGTTCGCGGGCCGGTACAGTGAAAGAAGGCGTATGTACCGGAAGCTGCGTGATCAACCCGGCCAACAAAGAGCGGATCCCGGTCTGGGTCGTAAATTATGTATTGATGGAGTACGGTACCGGCGCTATCATGGCGGTCCCGGCGCACGACCAGCGGGATTTTGAGTTCGCGAAACAGAACGATCTCCCGATCCGGGTCGTTATCGATAACCCCGCCTCTTCGCTCGACGTCTCTTTGATGACGGAAGCCTATACCGAAGAAGGGGTTATGGTGAATTCAGGACAATTCAACTCTCTGGAGAGTACCGAAGCGATCGAGAGAATCGCCGAATATTTCGAAGCCTCAAAGTTCGGCACAAGAACTGTGCGGTATAAACTGCGGGATTGGCTGATATCCCGTCAGCGCTATTGGGGCGCGCCGATACCGCTTATTTGCTGCGATACGTGCGGTATCGTTCCTACCCCTGAGAAGGATCTCCCGGTCCTCTTGCCTGAAAAGGCGCAATTCAAGCCGACCGGAGAATCGCCGCTCTTGAGCGCTCCCGATTTTGTTACGGTCACCTGTCCCGTATGCGGCAAAAAGGCGGCCCGGGAAACAGACACGATGGACACGTTCGTCGATTCGAGCTGGTATTATCTCAGGTACATATCGCCCGATCTGATGACAAAACCGTTCGACTCGGATCTTGTGAACAAATGGCTTCCGGTGGACCAGTATATCGGCGGGATCGAACACGCGATCTTACATCTTTTGTATTCAAGGTTTATCACCAAGTTCCTGCACGATATAGGGGTGGTCAACTTCGACGAACCGTTCAAGAATCTATTTACGCAGGGCATGATCATCAAGGACGGGGCTAAAATGTCAAAGTCAAAAGGGAACGTCGTAAGCCCTGATAACCTGATAGCGGAATACGGCGCCGATACCGTGCGGCTCTACACGCTTTTTATAAGCCCTCCCGAAAAAGACGCCGAGTGGTCGGATCGGGGAGTTGAAGGTTCATACCGGTTCCTCGGCAGGCTGTGGCGCCTGATAGATCAGATCGCCGCGGGTGAGACCGATGAGGGATCGGAAAATATCGACCTGAGACGAAAAACGCATCGCACGATCAAAAAAGTTACCGACGATATCGAAAAGAATTTTCATTTTAACACGGCCATCAGCGCCGTTATGGAATTAGTCAACGATATGTACGCGGCGCTCGGAAAGAGCGGCGCCATTGACCGTTCGCTGCGTGAAGCCGCCGAGATTGCCGTTGTACTTCTCGCGCCTCTTGTTCCTCATATAGCTGAAGAGCTGTGGCGCAAACTTGGTAAGGATACCGGTATTTTTGATACTTCGTGGCCGATATACGAAAAAGATCTCCTGGCGGGAGAGGATGTTACCGTCATTATCCAGGTAAACGGCAGGGTACGATCTAAGGCCGAGGTCTCCATGGGCGTATCGGAAGACGAAATTCGCGCAAAGGCTCTCGCGGATCCAAAGGTCTCGAAATGGATCGCGTCGAAGGAGATAAAGAAATTTATCTATGTCCCGAAGAAGTTGATAAATATCGTCGTTTAACGCGCGAAAAGCGGAAACATTTTTTGCGGGATCCGGCGCGGACATGCGGCGCGCACCGAAAAATTCAAACCAATGTTTCAAACTACACGACAAGAGAGGATTATAATAGTTTTTATTCTCGCGAGCCTCATCACGGGTATCGGCATACGGATGATGAGCAGAACGAGAGGGTATGATATTTCGCGAGCCCTGATCCTGAGAACCCCGGCCGCCGTTACCCAAACGGGACACGACAGCGGACGGGAGGATGAAGCGTCGAGGAGACCGGTCATCGTGGACATTAACACGGCAAGCGTTGATGAGCTCGTTTCCCTGAATGGGATCGGCGTTGCCCTGGCCCGGCGCATTGTCGAATACAGGACGGCGAACGGGCCGTTCGTCATTCCGGACGAAATAAAGAAGGTCCGCGGGATCGGCGACGGCATCTTTCTTGAGAACAAGGGGAGGATCCGGACCGAATGAAAAGAGTTATTCCCTGGCCGACTGTCTGCGTATGCCTGGGGATCATATTTGCGAATGCGGTCCGATGTCCTTGGACCGTATTTTTTTACGCCGCGGTGTTTTTGTGCTGTGCGAGCATGGCCGTAATAGCGCATCGACGCCTGTGCGGCACGCTTCTTCTTGCGGCGTTCTTCTGCGTCGGCGGCGCCCTCCTGGCGGGCAGAGAGGTTATGCCGGAGGACAGTATCGGCAGGTTCCCGGCGGACGCCCAAAAAAGGAACGTACAGCTTGAGGGAGTTATTGTTTCAGATCCTGAGACGAAGCCTGAGAAGACAACGTTCCGTATGGCCGTAGAATCGTTCGTGGCTGGCGCTCAGCGCCGGCAGGTTTCCGGAACGGTGCTGGTAAGGTCGGTTTCGCGGGATGGCCTTTCATACGGCGATCGGATCATCGCGCGGGGCCGGATGAGCCCACCGAGCGATTTTCAACTTTCGCGAAGATTAAGCTATCGAGAATTTCTCGCTCGTAAAGGGATTTACACGGTATTGACGGTTCGAAAGCGGGGAAAAATCGAACGCGTCGGCCGGAACAAGGGGAACCCCCTGATCGCCTTTCCGCTGAAGGTGAAAGCGCGGCTGCAGGAAACAATAGTCAGGTACATGCCGCGCCCGCAGGAATCGATCCTGAGCGCGCTTCTGCTCGGTTCGAGAGAAAGGTTCCCCGACAGCGTAAAGGAGATGTTTATAAAAACAGGTACGGTCCATATTATCGCGATCAGCGGCCTGCATGTAGGGATCATTTCGGTCTTTGTTTTTTTTGTTCTGGGCGCGTTCAGGATACCGAAGAATATATCGTGCGGTATCGTTATAGTAGTAACGACGATCTTTTGTGTTATTGCGGGAGCGCGTCCTTCGGTCGTCCGCGCGACGATCATGGCGGTTGTACTGTTTGCGGGGTACGCGCTTGAGCGCGAGTCGGATATCTATAATTCTCTATCGCTTGCGGCTCTTATTTTGTTAACGGTAAATCCGTATCAGATTTTTGAGATCGGTTTTCAACTATCGTTTATAAGCGTTCTGTCGATCGTTTGGATAGCGCCGATCATATTGAGCCTCTTTCCCGACGGTATCGTTCATCGGTCACCGGTCCGCGGGATCACGCGGCTCTTTTCAGTCTCAAGCGCCGCGTGGTTGGGCGTTTCGCCGCTTGTAGCGTTCTATTTCGGGATGGTAAGCCCTATCGCGATCATCGCGAATATGGTTATCGTTCCTTACATGGCGATCGTTATCGCGTCGGGTCTGATATTTGTGATCGCCGCGTCAATTTCACCGGCACTCGGATCAATTTTTTCAGCATCCTGTACGCTCGCGATCAATGTTCTTCTGATGCTCGTGACAATATTTTTTCGGATACCCGCCGGGTACAAAAGTGTTAGATGTCCATCTCTTTTTTTCATTATCCTTTGCTATATCTTGATATTTTTTATACTAAAAAGCATAAATACGCGCAAATCATTAATTCATAATAAGTTGCATAACATTGTGTGAATCTGGCTTTTTTGTACCTAACCTTGACAAACGCAACTTATGTGCTATACTAACATGGTAATAAAGAGGGACAGTAGGTGAACTCTGCCTGCTTAATTAAATGAACGCAAGAAGTGAGGGTACGTACAATGCAGGAGATGAACGAAACGCAGGAAAAGCGTAGGTGCTTGAGGGTAGAGCTGAAAGTCGATCTGGGATACAAGGATCTTAAAAAGCTTTCCAATTCGCCGATCACCGTGATGACTACGAATCTCGGCGAGGGGGGCGTTCGGTTCCAGAGTGACCAGTTCATATCCTTGGCGTGCAGGTTGATTGTCGAGATCAAGCTTTCCGGCTCACAGAAGCCGATAAAGGCGATCAGTAAAGTGGCGTGGATAAAAAAGTTGCCTCTTTCGGATCGTTACGATATCGGGAATCAATTTCTGGAGATCAGCAAAGAGGATAGGGAGAACGTCGCGAACTTCGTTAATAAACTCGCGACCCCTTCTATGTAACACCCCGAACACGCACTGCTAATTCCCCGATTGAAAAACCGCCCACTAAGTTAAATCCTTATTAAAATGACCGCAAAAGTAATCGTCTGATTCGTATTGCGTATATCGTATCGCGTATTGCGTAGCCGTGTATCGTTCGATGCTCAATAGTCAAATACTATTGCGACATACGCAATACGAACGACGCAATACGATTATTTATAAATATAGACACTCAAAACCAGTCTTGACATGTATTGGTCCTGTGTTATAATGCCTCTACTGGCTATACAATGGGGAAATATTAACCAATATGAGAAGAACTCGAACTTTTTTTCTGATCATCATATCCCTGAGCTTTCTGTTTACGTCGACAGTTTCCGCATACTGGGTATGGACCCCGGGATCAAAGAAGTTTATTAATCCGAAATACGCGGTAAAAGACACTCCCGAAGAGCAATACGCCTGGGCGATGGGGTTCTTCAGCGCCGGCGACTACAAGAAGTCCATTACCGAGTTCGAGAAACTCATTAAGAACTATGAATTCTCCGAGTATGCGGCGAAGGCGCAGTATTATCTCGGGCTGTCATATGAAAAGCTCGAGAAGCACTACTTCGCGTATCAGAGCTATCAGAAGGTAGTCGACAGCTATCCATACAGTGAAAACCTTGAAGACGCGATCTATAGAGAATATGAGATCGCCAACTATTACATGAACAAAAAGAGCCCGCGGCTCCTGGGGGCGGACCTACTTGCGCCCCTCGATAGGGCGATCGAGATCTATAGCAAGGTTGTCGAGAATGCCCCCTATGGTGAATACGCCGACCAGGCGCAGTATAATCTCGGGTACGCGTTCAAAAAGTCGGAACGATACGATGAGGCGGTCCAGGCGTTCCGGAAACTGTTAGAAGAATACGCGTCGAGCCCCCTGGCGGAAGAGGGACAGTACCAGCTCGCGCTTTGCGCGTATAAAGCATCGTTGAGCCCCGCGTACGATCAAAAGCCCGTTGATAAGGCGATCCAGGCGTTCGAAGAGTTCATAGACGATTCTCGGGATCCGAATCTTATCGAAGAGGCGGATCTTACGCTGCAGCGGCTGCGGGATAGGGCTGCCCAGAAGGCGTTCGATATCGCGAAGTTTTATGAACGGCAGAAGAAATTCAAAAGCGCTATAACATACTACCAGGATGTTGTTGACAGTTATCCGGACAGTTTTTTCGCGTTCATAGCGAGCGAGAGAATATCCAGATTAAAGAGAAAGATCGGTGAGTAATGAGAGCACTGTTCCCGAGAACCGTAATGTGCGCCGCGGTTGCAGCATCGGCGCTGTTTTTGGCCGGATGCGGCTATACGACGCGAAGTCTTCTCTCGAGCGAGTTCAGATCGATCTATGTGGATAATTTCGTGAACAAGATCGATGTTTCCGGTGAGTCCAGCGATCTGAGAATGTACCGGGGGTATCGTCATGGGCTTGAGATCCAGATCACGGACGCGGTAAGCGGCCGGTTCATTTTTGACGGGAACCTGCGGATCGCCGATCGCGATAACGCGGACCTCGCGCTGACCGGAGATCTTCTGGATTTTCGGAAAGAAGGGGTCCGCTACGACAGTAACGATGTGGTCGAAGAGTACAGAGTCCGGTTGGTCGTCGATATTACGCTGCGGGACGCCAAGAAAGATAAGGTCCTCTGGCGCGAAAAAGATTTCGCTGGAGAATTCACCTATCGCACATCCGGTGCGCTTGCCTCAAGCGAAAGTGCGGGCATTCAGGGCACGATCGACGATCTGGCGCGGCGTATTGTGGAAAGGGTTGTCGAGGGGTGGTAAAACCAGCCTATCTCTTTTTCGGCGGCGGAAATCTTGACAGAGAAAAAGCCGAAGCCGCCGTTCGATCAAGACTTCACGCGGCCAGCGGTGATAAAGCGCTGGATCATGCCGTTTTTTACGGCGACGCTGCCCGCGGAGGTGATATTACCGGATGCGCGAGAACGATCCCTTTCTTAAGCTCCCAAAGGCTTGTTACCGTACGGCGTTATGAGAGAATGCGGCCTGAAGACAGGGCCGCCGTACGGGATTATTGCGGTAACCCATCAAAGACTACCTGCCTGATCCTTGAGACCGATGATGCCCGGGTTCTTAAGGAATTTGATCCGTTGGGAAAAAGCATTGAGATTGTTCGGCTTGACCGAAGCTTGCCGTCGGATCGGCGCGCCCGGATACGACAGTGCGCTGAATTGTCCGGAAAGACGATCGATAATGACGCTATGGCCGCGCTGATGGAACTGGCGGGGAACAACGCCGATCTTCTTATGCGTGAGACAGAGAAGCTGATCACCTTTGCCGGTCAGAGGAAGCGGATCACGATCGATGACGTGCGCGGGCTTGTCGGAACGGAGCGTGAAGGCTCGGCGTTCGCGCTTGCTGACGCGATCGGGGCAAAGAGCGCCGAAGACGCGATCAGGATCACGAACGAGCTTGCGGGGTCCGGTACGAGAAGCTATGAGGTCATAGGGTTGTTGTCGTGGCATATACGGCGGCTTATAAAAGCGAAATCCCTCAAAGATCAGGGGCAGACCGATGATCAGGTCGCCGCGGTGATGAAAGTCGGCAGGATGTTTCGCGAAAAATTCATTTCTCAGGTCAGGAATTTCAGGTCGTCCGAGCTTCTCGAAAAGCTCGACATCCTTCTCGATACGGACATCGACATCAAGACTACCCGTACGGATCAGGCGATCTCGCTGGATACGGCTGTGATCAGGTTATGCCTTTGAGAGGAAATAGATCTTTTTCGACAGGCGGGATATTCTCCTGGAAGCGAGATTCTTCTCGATGGCGCCCTTTGACGCGGCCTTATCGATCTTTGACTTGAACACCTTCAGCTGGCCTGACGCTTCATCGGCCTTCTTCTCTTTGATCAAGAGATCGATCTTCTTCGAGAACGTTTTTAGACCCGAGATGACGGAGATGTTTCGAATATGTCTTTTTTTGGACTTCTTCAATTCTTTCATTGCGCTTTTTTTATTCGGCATTGCTGCTCCTTTTTTCTGTTTGACGCAGGCTTTACTATAGCAGATTGGCCGATTTTTGTCAATACCGACGTTGGTGCCGAATGAGCAAAAAACAGTTCATGCGATCGACAGGCCTTGTCGGCGGCGGCACGGCGATCAGCAAGCTTTTGGGGTTCGTCAGGGACGTGGGCATAGCGCAGGTTTTCGGCACCGCGATGGCGGCGCAGGCGTTCATCGTCGCCTTCAGGATCCCCAATATGATGAGGGCGCTGGTCGGCGAAGGGGCTGCGAACACCGCGGTTGTGCCGGTGATGACCGAGTACCACGCGACAAAGCCCGCGGGGGAATACCTTCGCCTTTTTAGGGCCCTTTTTAACACGACATTCACGATACTCGCGGCTCTGTCGATCGGCGGTATTCTTCTTTCGCCGGTAATAATACGCGTCATAGCGCCCGGATTTATGAAGGATCCGGAAAAATTGATCCTTACGATACACTTGAGCAGGATCATCTTCCCCTATCTTCTTCTTATCGGCCTTACCGCTTTCCTGATGGGAGTGCTCAACTCGAAGGGGCATTTTGCCGCTCCCGCTTTCGGTCAGGGGCTGCTCAACGTATCGGTATTAGCCTCTCTCTTTGTTCTATGCCCGAAGATCGGCGTTTACGGCCTCGCGGTCGGCGTTCTCGGGGGCGGGGCGCTCCAGCTTTTTGTTAACTGGTTGATCGCTCACCGGGAAGGCCTTACGGTCAGCGCCGCCGCCGGATTTTCGCATGAAGGCGTAAGAAAAGTGGGAAGACTTATGCTGCCGCGGATCGCCGGAGCGGCGGTCTATCAGGCGAATCTCTTTGTCGATACGGTCCTGGCGTCGCTTGGATGGATCGTTGGCGCCGGCGGCGTGGCGGGACTGTATTACGCCCATCGCCTGATACAGTTCCCTCTTGCCATCTTCGGGAATTCGATCGCTCAAGTCGCGCTGCCGAAGATGTCCCGGGAGGCGGCGGAGAACGATATTCAGGCGCTGAACGAAACGCTTCTTTTTTCGCTGCGTTTCGGTTTTTTTGTCATGATCCCGGCGAGCGCCGGACTCGCGGCCCTCAGTACGCCGATCATACGGACGCTTTTTGAACGCGGCAATTTCGGAGCCTACTCAACTTTTATTACCCAGCGGGCCCTTCTTTTCTATTCATTCGGGCTGTTCGCGTCCTGCGGGATCAAGATACTGGTGAACGGGTTCTACGCGCTGCAGGATACGGTAACCCCGGTAAAGACCGCGGGCGCGGCCGTTGTTCTGAACATAGTTCTGAACCTGATCCTGATGTGGCCGCTCAAGATCGGCGGGATCGCTCTGGCGACATCGATCGCCGCGATCGTCAATTTCTGTATGCTGTTCTACCTGCTGAGAAAGAAGATCGGCGGACCGCCCTTGAAGGATATACTGGATCCTCTGTATAAGATCGTCGCGTCAGCGGCGGTAATGGTTCTTTTTTGCCGACTCATGGCGCGGTGGATCGCTATTCCGCCTGGCTACTCAACGATCCACAACGCGGCAAGTTTGGCGGCAATTATTCTTCCGAGCGTAGTCGTCTACATCGCCGCGACGCTTTGTTTCGGTATGCGGGAAGCATCAACATTGGTACGATGGATATCAAGAAAAAGATAAATAAATTGCCGGCGTCATGCGGCGTGTACCTGTTTAAAGACGCTTCAGGGACCGTTCTTTATGTCGGTAAAGCGGCGAAGCTGAGGTCCCGGGTCGGGTCATATTTCCGAACCTCCGCCGATCTTTCTCCGGGCAAGGAGCTTTTGGTGCGCAGGGTCGTCGATATTGATTTCATCCAGACGGCGACAAGCGCCGAAGCGCTTCTGTACGAGAATAGCCTTATAAAACAGTATCAGCCGAAGTACAATGTCGCTCTGAGAGACGATAAGACATATCCGATGCTCAAGGTCACCGCGGGTGAAGCCTTCCCGAGACTTTTAATAACGCGAAAAAAGAAGAACGACGGCGCCGTCTATTACGGGCCGTTCACGGACGCGGGGCTGTTAAAAGAAGCGCTTAAGATCCTTCGGAAACTCTTTCCGCTCAGGACGTGCGCGGCCATGACGCGCTCGGTCTGTCTGGACTACCATATTCAGCAGTGTCGCGGCCCCTGCGAAAAGAAGATCGGAGAAACTGAATATAACGATATCGCCGCCGAACTGCGTCTCTTTCTGGAAGGGAAACGTGACGAGCTGGTCAAGCTGTTGTCGAAAAAGATGGTCGTTTCTTCGCGGCGCGAGGATTTCGAGGAAGCCGCGAGGCTCAGGGACACGATCGCTACGGTCAGGGCGATCGGCGAGCGGAGGGGGGCGTTCAACGCCGAAAGCGCGCTGCGCGAGCTCGGCGGCATACTCGCGGTCCGGGATCCGCTCGACGAAATTGAAGCGCTCGACATATCGAATATTATGGGGCAGCAGGCGTGCGGTTCGGTGGTCCGTTTCTCCGCGGGAAAACCGAAAAAGAACGAATATAAGCGCTTTAAGATCAGGAACGTATCCGGTATCGATGATTACAAGATGATGAAAGAAGTTGTTTTGAGAAGATACGGCAGACTGCTCGAAGAGAAGAGGAGACTTCCTGACCTGATCATCATAGACGGCGGAAAGGGGCATCTTGCCGCCGCGATCGAGGCGCTCGGTTCACTCGGGATATCAGAGACGCCCGTTATCGGCATCGCGAAGGCTTTCGAGAGCGTCTATCTCGCGGGAAGGAGAAGCCCGATAATGCTGCCGAAAGATTCCCGGGCGCTCCATCTGCTCCAGAGGATCAGGGATGAGGCTCATCGGTTCGCGATAGCGTATCACAAAAAAATGAGAAAGAGCCTGATCAGAAGATCGCGGCTCGATGAGATCATAGGCATCGGCCCGGCGAAAAAGAAAAATCTTCTTGTCCGTTTCGGCTCGGTTGAGAAGATCAGAAGAGCGGGAAAAAAAGATCTGCTTACGGTTGAGGGGATCCATGAGAAGATCGCGGAGAGGATTATCCGCCATTTTAATACATGAACGTCTAACTGATTTCGAGAGAGATGTTTACCGGGCGGTCTCGCGTATTCCGCCGGGATCGGTCCGGTCGTACCGGTGGGTTGCGCGGCAGATAGGCAGGCCGCGCGCGTACAGGGCTGCCGGGAACGCCCTGAACAAGAATCCATACCCCGGCGTTATTCCGTGCCACAGGGTCGTAAAACAGGACGGAACACTTGGCGGTTTTTCAAAGGGAAAAAAAGCGAAGATACGGATGCTCCGGTCTGAAGGGGTCGACCGCACTGATATTTGCCTATGATAAAAGGGATATCCTGCCCTATATGTTTGACTGAACGAGAAGTAACTGGTATAATTTTTTATGGTTACTGTAAAAACCGGAGGGATAGCGAATGTTGAATGAGATGAAAGAAGTGCTTGCGAGAGTTACCATGCGAATGGATGAACTGCGAGGTTATCTTTGATGTCCCGAGGAGATCCGAGAGAGTAGCCGCCCTGGAAAGCGAGATCTCAGGGCAGAATTTCTGGAATAACCGGCAAGAAGCGAATAAGGTGATCCGTGAATTAAAAGTCCTGAAATCCTCGATCGATCCGTTCCTGAAGATCGAACGGGACATCAAGGCTCTGCTGGAGATAGCGGCAATAGCCGAGGAGAGCGACGAAGAGTCGCTCGGTTCATTCGTAAATGACGCGAAAAAGCTGGAGCGGTCGCTCGCCAAGCTTGAATTTACCTGTCTTTTGGGCGACGAAGACGATGATCGCGACGCGATCATCAGCATTAACGCGGGCGCCGGCGGAACTGAATCGTGCGATTGGGCGGGGATGCTGCTCAGAATGTATACGAAGTGGGCGGAAGCGCGGTCGTATACCCTCCAGAAGGTCGACTATCTTCCCGGCGAAGAGGCGGGGGTTAAGAACGTCACCGGTATTATAAAAGGGGATTTTGTATTCGGGTATCTCAAGGGGGAAATAGGAGTGCACCGGCTGGTGAGGATATCGCCGTTCGATTCCAATAAGCGCCGCCATACCTCGTTCGCGTCGGTCGACGTGATCCCCGAAATAAGCGACGAGATCACGATCGACATAAAAGAATCCGACCTGAAGATCGATACGTATCGCTCCAGCGGAAAAGGCGGCCAGCACGTGAACGTGACCGATTCAGCGGTCCGCATAACGCACCTGCCCAGCGGCATTGTCACGCAGTGCCAGAATGAACGGTCTCAGTTCAAAAATAAATCGACAGCGATGAAGATCCTGAAGGCGAGACTGTATGAACAGGAGAGGGCCTCCAGATCAAAGAAGAAGGAAGCGTTGTACGAAGATAAGAAGGAGATCGCCTGGGGAAGTCAGATACGGTCATATGTACTGCACCCGTATTCGATGGTGAAAGATCACCGGACCGGCGGCGAGACATCGGACGCGCACGGCGTGCTCGATGGCGACATCGATATGTTCATCGAGGCATACCTGAAATATCTCAGAAAGATAAAAATAGCGAAGTGAAACCTCCCGCACCACGTTGGGTGCGGGACTAACCCCAAACCAGAAAGAAAGAAGCGAAGATGCTGAGTTACATTTTACGAAAGATGATCGGGACCGAGAACGAGCGGAACCTCAAGAAGCTATATCCGATCGTTGAGTCGATCAACGCCCTTGAGCCGGAAATAGCGAAGCTTTCCGACGAAGAGATCCGGGCAAAGACCGGAGAATTCAGGGAAAAGGCGCGGGCGAAGAATAGAGACCTCACCGGGACCCTGCAGGAGATTGACGGCCGGATCAAGGAGTCGACGTCGCCGCAGGAGAAGCACAAACTGAGAATGGAATATCGGTTTGTTAAGAACGGGATCTTCTCAGATATCCTTCCGGAGGCGTTCGCGGTCGTACGGGAAGCCGCGAAACGTGCCGTCAATATGCGCCATTTCGACGTTCAGCTCATGGGCGGCATCGTTCTGCATCAGGGAAAGATCGCCGAGATGACGACCGGCGAAGGGAAGACGCTGGTCGCGACGCTGCCGGTATATCTGAACGCGCTGACCGGCGAAGGGGTGCATGTGGTAACGGTCAATGATTACCTGGCCAAACGGGACAGGAACTGGATGGGGCCGATCTACGAGTATCTCGGCCTTTCGGTCGGCGCGATCCAGCATGACATGGATCAAGACGATCGCCGGCAGGCGTACGCGTGCGATGTGACGTACGGGACGAACAATGAATTCGGGTTCGATCATCTTCGGGACAATATGGTCGTCAGGAGCGAGGATATGGTTCAGCGGGAGCCGAACTTCGCGATCGTCGATGAAGTTGACAGCATACTGATCGATGAGGCGAGGACGCCGCTGATCATCTCCGGGCCGGCGGAAGAATCGACCGAGAAGTACTTTATCATCAATAAGCTTGTCCCGAAGCTTAAAGGAAAGACGATCACCGACAAGGAGGAGATCGACGCGAAGTATAAGGGCGTCGATATCGAAGAGGGGATCGATTACGTTGTGAACGAGAAGACGCATACCGTTAACCTTACCGAGCAGGGCGTGATCAGATGCCAGGAGCTGCTTGGCGTTACAAACCTCTATGACGATATGCAATCCGAGTGGGAACACCATATCAGGCAGGCGATACGGGCTCACGAGCTGTACCGGCTCGACCGGGACTATGTCGTCAAGGACAACGAAGTCATCATCGTTGACGAATTCACCGGCAGGCTCATGCCCGGCAGGCGCTGGAGCGATGGCCTCCATCAGGCGGTTGAGGCGAAGGAGAACGCGAAGATCGAGCGCGAAAATCAAACGCTGGCGACGATCACGTTCCAGAACTATTTCAGAATGTACCGCAAGCTCGCCGGAATGACCGGCACCGCCGAGACCGAGGCCGCCGAATTTCAGAAGATATACGGGCTCGACGTTATTATTATCCCGACGAATAAGCCGCTCGCCAGAACGAATCACGCGGACGTTATCTATAAAACGGACCGTGAAAAATCGATGGCGGTCTGCGCCGAGATACAAGAGCTGCACAAGATCGGCAGGCCCGTACTTGTCGGGACCATCTCGATCGAGAAGTCGGAGCGGCTTTCCGGGATCCTTAAGCGCGCCGGGATACCTCACCATGTCCTTAACGCGAAGTACCATGAAAAAGAGGCCGAGATCATATCGAATGCGGGCCAGCCTCATTCGGTAACGATCGCGACCAATATGGCGGGCCGCGGGACGGATATCGTGCTCGGAGAAGGGGTCGCCTCGAAAGGAGGGCTCCATATTATCGGGACCGAGCGGCACGAAGCCAGGCGTATCGATAATCAGCTCCGCGGCCGGTCGGGCAGGCAGGGTGATCCGGGATCGAGCAGGTTCTATCTATCTCTGGAAGACGATCTGATGAGGATCTTCGGCTCGGACAGGATAAAAGTTATTATGGAGAAGCTGGGAATGGAAGAAGGACAGGATATCCAGCATCCGTGGATCACGAGATCGATCGGGACGGCCCAGAGAAGGGTTGAGCAGCACAATTTTGAGATACGAAAACATATCCTCGAATACGATAATGTCATGAACAGACAGCGCGAAGTGATCTATGACGAAAGAAAGAGGATCCTGTTCGGCGACGATCTTAAGGGGTATATTTACGATATCATGGAAGACATCGCGGATTACGCGGTAGATACTTATTTGAACGAGAAGGCGGCTGTCGACCAGTGGGACTACCAGGGGCTTACACAGTATTTGAGGTCAAGGTTCCTGCTGGGTCTCAGCGGCGTCGACAGTGAGCGCTTGGACCGCATGGATATACGGGAACGGGTCGTGGAGGGGATGAAGCGCCTCTACGACATCAAGGAGAAGAGCCTTGGAGGCGGAACGATGCGGCACTTTGAGAAGATGGTTCTGCTTCAGGTTGTCGACACCAGATGGAAAGATCATCTATACGGGATGGATAGCCTCAGGGAAGGGATCGGGCTCAGGGCGTACGGGCAGCGCGATCCGCTGGTCGAGTATCAGCATGAAGGATACGAGATGTTCACGGGGATGATCGACAGGATCAAGGAAGAGACGCTCGAATTCCTCTTTAAGATACGGGCCGCCGTTGAGGATGAGAATGTCCGGTCGGTGTTTCAACCTTCGCGCCAGGAAATGAAACATGAAGAAGTGAGCGCGTTCGACCGGCCTGTTCCTGAGACACGCTCAGGCGTCTCGGATTATGAGGGCCAGCTTATCCGTGAAAATCATACGCCGGTAAAGAGGGATGCTCCGAAAGTGGGCAGGAACGACCCCTGTCCGTGCGGAAGCGGGGATAAGTACAAGAAATGCTGCGGCCGTTAGTAAGATCGGGGACGTTCCCCAAGGAGCCACCCTTTTGAAACAGTAAGATCGGGAACGTCCCCCAGGGGTTGTCAGCTGAAGGTAACAAGTGACCAACAGTCGAAAGATCTTAACAAAAACATTTCTTGCGTCAGCGACAGCCGCGCTTCTGGCTCTTTCGTTCCCCGGGTTCAATGTGTGGGTATGCGCCTGGTTTGCGTTGATCCCTCTTTTTGTCGCCTTAGAGGGCCTGAGTCCGCTTCGCGCGTTCGTCGTAGCGTATGGTGCCGGGATCCTCTTTTATTTTGGGACGGTTTATTGGCTTATCCATGTTACGATGCCGGGAATGATCACCGTTGTCCTCTACCTGGGCCTCTATTTCGGGGTCTTTGGGTCGTTCTTCGCTCTTATCCGCCCTTTGAGGCTGAGTGCTCTCGCTGTTGTTCCATCCGCATGGGTTGCTTTGGAATATCTGCGGGCGCATCTTTTTTCCGGATTCGGATGGGCGCTTCTCGGGTATTCTCAAACAAACAACCTTCCGATGATCCAGATCGCCGATATGTTCGGCGGATACGGGGTGTCATTTCTTATCGTGATGGTGAACGCGGGGCTCTATCAGTGCATGCGTGAAATGAGGCCGCCGAATTCCGCGTCGGCGATCGGCAAACCGATGAGGCCGCGTCGTTTGTTCGCTCCGCTTGTCGTGGCCGGAGCGTGCGTTGCGGCAACTTTTGTTTACGGGGTCTGCCGCCTCAATACTATTTTTGTCGGAGAGACGCTGAAGATATCCATTGTGCAGGGAAATATCCCTCAGTGTCAGAAATGGGACAGACGCTTTCGCGAGGAGATCATCGGAACATATGAGCGCCTGACACGAGAGGCCGCCGGTGATGATCCCGATCTTATTATATGGCCTGAAACAGCGGTGCCCGGATTGCTTGCCAGCGGCGGCGAGTTTGACAGCCGCCTTGCGTCGCTGGCGAAGGAAGTCGCGAAACCGATCCTGGTCGGAGCGCCGAGAATACAGAACAACGCTTCATATAACAGCGCTTTTCTTTTTATGAATAACGGGACCATTGCCGGCAGATATGACAAGATAAAGCTGGTCCCGTTCGGTGAATATTTGCCGTTCAAAAAAATCTTCTCATTCGTCAAATCGATCGCGCCTATCCCGATCGGGGATTTTTCGAGCGGTTCGGAACGGACCGTCTTCACGATCGACAGGGAACGACGTACCGAGTCGGACGAACGGATCGTCCGGGTGAGCAAGCGCGTGAAATTCTCGTCACTCATCTGCTTTGAGGACATCTTTCCGGAAGCGGCTCGCTCATTCAGGGCTGAAGGAGCGCAATTTCTCGTGAATATTACGAACGACGCCTGGTTCCTGGAAGGTCCGGCCGCCTATCAGCACGCGCAGGCGTCGGTATTTCGCGCGATCGAAACAAGAACAAATGTTGTGCGCGCGGCAAATACGGGCCTCTCCTGTTTTATCGATCAAGCGGGAAGGATCAGGCAGCGTGTGTCGCGTAACGGCGAGGACCTGTTTGTCGAAGGGTTCAGTACACAGAGAATCGTCCTGGCGAATACGGGGAGTTTCTTTATGGAACACGGAGACGTTTTCGCGGCGATAGCGGCGTATATTGCGCTTTTGTGGGCAATTTTTGAAAAGGTCAGGAGGAAAACCGCGTGAAAAGCATTGCCTTCGTTTTGCGCGCTGTATCGATCTTTCTTCTTATGTCGACGGCCATTGCGCCGCTCTCTTTCACCGAAGAGGAGTCGAAAGCGCGCGTCATGGACGTCTTCCTCCATACCGTGAATCTTGACGATTTGCATGAGACACTTGTGATCGGCTCCGATGACCTGAAAGAAGGAATGATCAAGATCGAGGGAAAGACCACCCAGAAGGTGCGGCGGGTGCTGGTCAGCCTGAACGGCGGAACTTCCTGGGTGGTCGCGCGCGGTTCTGGCGGATATGGCGCCGAGATATGGTCGTATCGGTTTACGCCGTCACCGAGAAAGATCTATGATATCAGGCTGAAACCGTACGATACGCGGGGGAACGCCGGAGATGTGATGAGCATAAAGCTGCTCTATGACGGACGGACGCAGGAAGAGATCATCGCGAGCCTGATGGACGAGATCGAGGCGTTGTATAACGAGAAAGATTACGATGGGCTGATGGCCTTGATCAATCCCGAGAAATTTAACCGGTTCAAGGAATTTAAAGATGAATTGAGGGATACGTTCGAGAACTGCGTTAATCTTGAGCTTAACCTGAGGACCCGTAAAGTAAGCATCACCCAGGATGTCGCGATCGTCAGGGTGAACTGGGAAAGGACCTGGGAGGATCAATCGGTGCTGGAAGGGTGGGGGGATACTATCGCGTTGTCCAGAAGGCCGAACTGGCGCTTCGCCGATCTGAGTAAGCGAAGCATGTTCATCCGTGGATATGGAACCGTGAAAGTGAAGATAACGGCGTCATGAAGAAAATCATAGCGATCTTCCTGATGATCGGCAGCGCTCTCTTTCTGGCGGAGACCGCTTTCGCCGGCAAGGCAAGCGTTGAGTCGTTCGAATGGACCGCGATTATCGAGAAGTTCGAGATATCCCAGAATCGGGGAGAAACATTCGTAACGATCTTCGAGGGGAGGGACGACATGTATACCATGTCGGATGAGGCGTCGGTCGGTAGATTTGATGAAAAGAACAGCAAGATCCCCGAGGGGTCGTATAACTTTTCCAGGGTGACGCTGACCGTTACGCTCTGGAAGATCCTCTACGACGATTCGGTCAACGGAGCCGCGCCGATCATGCCTGATATCGACGACCGGGAGACCTATGTTGTCTCGGGCGCGATGATGGAAATAGACGTCAAGAAAGGCATGGACACGCAGATCTATATTCACTTCGACGGTTACCAGTCGCTTCTGGGGTGCGACGCGCGATGGAACGGCGTCGCGTATACGCTCGAGGATCTGAGGTTCCAGCCGGTTGTGATCATCTACAAGACCAAAGAGAAGGAGGAATCGTGATGAACGGCGCGCGGATGGTTTTCTGGGTAACGATCGTTCTGTTTTTTACGGGGCTTATCGCTGTCCCCCCTGCGGCGGATGCCGATACCGCGGAAGTGGACTATCTGAAGGCGATCAAGTATTTCAATAAATGTTGGGAAGAGAAAAACCCCCGCTTGGCCTTCAGGTATCTTGAACAGGCGAAGAGCCTTGCCAAAGCCGCGCTTGAAAAAGGGATCGGGGAGGATAAGGAGAAACAGGCGACCGAGATCGTCGAGCTTGCCGCTAAGTATGATATTCAGGGCCTTGAGAAGGCCTTCGCGCAGGCGGTCGAGAGTAAGACGGTAATAAAATGGATGACAAAAGCGGAAGTGAAGAGATGTCTGGGCAAGCCGGATGACGCGAAAGGGGAGAAGACGGGAACAACCCGGACGTGGATCTATAAAGGCGATCGCACGCTTGTTTTTGAGGGCGACTATCTGGTCGAGATGAAGCTCATCGAAAAGGATACGGATTGATCACTTACTGTTCCATCGACTATGGGGTTGCGTATGCGCTCCGATAGCCCGGTACGTGTCTTCCTGGTCATCGTTCTCGCGATGACCGCGATCGCGTTTTTTCCTTCGCTCTTTAACGGGTTCGTTAACTGGGACGATCCTCACTATGTGACGAGCAACGAAAGTATCGAAAGCCTCGCTCCCGGCAATGTCGGGAGGATCTTTACGAGCGGCTGCGAGGGGGCGACCGAATTCGAGGGCGCCTATTGTCCCTTTGTCGTATTGAGCTTCGCGATCGAATACCGTTTATTTAAGCTCGATCCTTTTTTCTACCATCTCACGAACTATACCCTCCACATCGCCATAACCGCGCTGGTCTTCTATTTCATCCTCTTTCTATCGGGTAATACGATCATCGCGTTCGTTTCGGCGGTCCTGTTCGGCGTGCACCCGCTTCATGTTGAATCCGTAGCGTGGGTTACCGAGCGAAAAGACCTCCTGTATTCGCTCTTTTATTTCGCCGGCCTAATCGTTTATATCCTTTATCTGAAACGCAAAAAGGCCTCGTTGTACGCTCTTACGCTCGCGCTCTGTCTTTTTTCTCTTTTTTCGAAAGCCATGGCCGTTACGTTCCCGCTTCTGCTGATACTGATAGACTATTATTTCGCGAGAAAGACGACGCGGCGGGTGATCTTCGAGAAGGTCCCGTTCTTTTTTCTGGCGGCTGTGTTTGCCGCCGTTAATCTGTATTTTCACCGGTTGAGCGGGCCGGACCGGCTGCTGTCGGATCTCACCACGAGAACGTATTTTCTATTGAAGGAGATCCCGTTCTATCTCTACAAGCTCTTTGTGCCGGTCAGGCTGTCGGCGCTTTACCCGTACCACGAGGTAACGGCCGCCCATATCGCTGAGATCAAGTATTATGTTCTGATATTGGGGGCGATCACAGCGGCGGTCGCGCTGTCGAGGCGCTCTACAAAAAAAGTGGTCTTCGCGAGCGCGTTCTTCGTCGCAAGCGCTCTTCCGATCCTTCAGGTCATACCCGCGGGCGGAGCGTTCGCCGCGGATAGGTATATGTACGTTTCGTCACTCGGCGTATTTTTTGTCGCGGCGGTCTTATTCGAAAAACTGATCAGCGCTTCTTTTTCAAGGAGAAATTCGGTTCGCATATTGCTGGCAGCGATTTTTTCTGCCGCGGTTATTTTGCTCACGCTCATCACATGGAACCGCTGCAAGGTGTGGAAAGATTCAGGTACGCTCTTTTCGGATGTTGTGCAAAAACACACAACTGTTCCTGAGCCGTATAATAACCTCGGAATATATCTTGAAGAAACCGGCGATGACTTGGGAGCGCTTGATAATTTTAAGAAAGCGCTTATTGTAGTGCCGGGGTATGTTAAAGCCCAGAAGAATTTTAAGCGGGTTTACACAAGGCTTTCAGGCGGCAGCGGCGCGGTGTCCGGGATACCGGGCGAGATCATGAAACCGGGCGAGCCTCCGGCGGAGGTCGTTTGGCTCAATCTTCGGGGTGTTGAGGCCAGTAAGTCGGGTGATCTGGAGAAGGGGCTGACGTTTTTCAAAAAAGCGGTCTCTATCGATCCCGGGCACGCGGAGTCACTCAACAATCTCGGATACGCCTACTATTCATCGGGTAACGTCGATGAAGCGAGGAAGGCGTTCGTGAAGACGCTCGAAATAGATCCCGGCCATAAAAAAGCCCGGATGAATCTGAAATTTTTGAAACAACCCTCGTCAAAAGAAGGGAACTAAAATGCGGCCGGGCGGCGTTGTTTTGTGCGCGGCGATAGTGTTTATAGGGGCTGTGTGTCTGGCCGCGCGATTCCCGCTTCTCGATGTCCCGCTCGAACGGGATGAGGGGGAATACGCCTATATCGCTCAGCAGATGGCCCCCCCGGGGGGGGTTGCGGGCAGCGGTCACGCGAGCTTGTATTATTTTGACGGAGAGCTCGAGGCTATAAAGGGGCGGCTCGATCCGCTCGGTGATATGCGGCTTGATGAGGCGAAACCGAAAATGACGGTCTTCAGACGGACGCGATGACATTCACAGGATCCCAAAGAGCGTATCTGATCGGCGCGATACTTATCGCGGCGAGCGTACTTATTTTCTCCGGGCTCGGCTCACAATATCTGTGGCAGGACGAAGCGGAGACCGCGCTCTTGGGTGTCAATATATTGAAATTCGGATTGCCCGTCGCGTCTGACGGAGAAAAGATCATTTCACAGGAGTGGCAGGAAGAGTTCGGCGACGATCATCTTTGGCGCTGGACGCCGTGGATCGACAAATACCTGGCGGCCGCGTCAATGTATTGTTTTGGAACAAACACATTCGCCGCCAGGCTTCCATTCGCGCTCCTCGGCGTTATCAATGTTCTGATGGTGTACGTCGTTGCGCGCGCGATATTCGACAGTGAGGCCGTTGGGATCTTGAGCGCCGTGATCATAACCTGCTCCGTTCCGTTCCTTCTGTTTACTCGGCAGTGTCGTTATTACAGCCCGATGATCTTCGCGGTGCTGGCTCTGCTCTATTTCTTCTTCGCGATGATCCGCGAAAGACGTTTCAGCGCGGCCGGATTTATCGTGAGCGCCGTCCTTCTGTTCCACTCTAATTATGTCGCTTTTTTTACGGCATTTCTGTCTCTGGGCGCCGGATACACCGTCTGTTTCAGGAGTAAAGGATCGCTCAAAAAGATCGCGATCCCTTTTGTGGCGGCGATCGCGGCCAATATCCCCGGCATGTTGTTCTTTGAGGTATTTCAAAAGCGGGGAATCGACCGTGTTAATTCTATCGTGACGAACGCTCTCTATTACCTCAGGGCGATCCATCATTTTTTCTTCCCGGTACTTCTGGCTGCGGTTTTTATCATATTTGTCTGCAGTGATACAACCTGGCGCGGGGAGCGGCTTGGAAAAAGCGCCCGCGGACTTGGATTCCTTGTTGTATTCTGCGCGGTCAGCGTCGCGGCCGTATCGCTTCTTCCGTGGTCATTTATCCGCTATATCGTCCAGCTTCTTCCGCTTATGGCAATGATAACCGCGTATATGCTGTTCGAGCTGTTCCGGGCAAAAAAAGCGTGGGTAATAGCACTGCTATTGTTCGTCGGCGTGCTGCATATCTGGCATCCCGGACAGGTATGGCCTTCGAAGCATCAGCACGACAGAACGCTCTTCAGGAACATGTTCCCGAAGTATCTGTATGAGATAACGCACGATTATAACGGGCCGCTGGAACATCTTGCCGGCTATTTAAATAAAAATGCCGGAACGTCAGAATCGGTCTTTGTCAGCTACGGCGATCTTGTTATTTCGTTCTATACGGGCTTGCGCGTTTTTGGGGGGCAGAGCGGGATCGATCTCGCCGAAAGGGGTCCGCCCGATTGGATGATCGTACGGAACTATTTTTCTTTTATTGACCGGGAAATAGCAAAACGTTTTTTTAAAAAGAACAGAGAGGCTGTTGAGCGCTGGCTCTCTCAGGAAGAGTATGAAGAGATCGATTTTCCCGATGTACCGGAGCTTCTCTGGGAGAACAGGCCGGACCCTGAATTCCATATGTTCCAAAGTAAAGTACGGCCCCCCCGCTACGGCACCGTTCGGCTTTACAAAAAAATGAGGCGAGAACCAGAGCGGATGTTGCGCGATATGTCCGGAGGTGTAAGGGGGCAGAAAGATGCGAAATCGCTTAATGATCTCGGCGTGAGAAAGGGCTCGGCCGGGATGCTCGATGAGGCGATCGAGTTATTCAATGAGGCGATCGCGATCGATCCGCTCTACGCGGAGACGTATAATAATTTCGGATACGCGTACTATAAAAAAGGTGATCGGGCGCTCGCAATACGATACTTCAAGAAAGCCCTCGAGATCGATCCGGGTCACGAGCGCGCCAGGGCGAATCTGGAGCGACTCCTGCGAGTTGGAGAATAAAATAAAAAATATGCTACAATAAAATTATGGGGGACAAATGAAAGAAAAAAGGATCGAATGTAACTTGTGCGGTTCGAACAGATACGAAGACGTCTTTCGTTCTAAAAAAGACTCCGGAGAAGCGGCCGGAGGGGCATCAGACAGCGTTTGCCGCGGGGACGCCGGCACAAGCCCGGTGGATATAGAAAGGGTCTTTAAGTGCGGCACCTGCGGTTTGGTATTCGCGCGACAGGATAGGGACCTTCGGTTCTACGCGAACCGTTACGCCGAGATGGTGGATAAAGAGTACGCCGAAGAGGAACCGGGCAGGCGCGCGGCGAGTGTTGTGATCTTAAAAAGGATCGAAAAGCTGAAAAAGCCCGGCCGTCTCCTTGAGATCGGATGCGCGAACGGTTTTTTTCTCGATGAGGCCAGGCGAAGAGGCTGGGATGTGGAAGGGGTCGACATATCAAAGCGCGCGGCATTGTACGCGAAGGAGAAGCTGAACCTCAAGGTCTTTCGCGGATCCCTGAAGAAGGCCGGTTTTTCCGAGAAACAGTTCGACGCTATTGTGATGCTGGATGTTCTGCAGTATATAACCGATCCAAAATACGCCCTGATCGAAGCGCGCAAACTTTTGAAGGACAGCGGGATCCTGTATATCAGCACGCCGAACATAGCGAGCACGTCGAGCAGGCTCCTGGGCTCCTGGCGCTGGGGGATCTACAAGCATTTTCTTTTCTTTTTTTCGAAGGGCACGCTCGAGAAGATGCTTGATGCCGGCGGGTTCAAGGTCAAACAGTATAATCCACACATACGGATCTATTCGCTCAAATATTGGGTCAAGAAGTTCAAGGCGTATAACAACGCGCTTTTCAGGATCCTCGATTTTATTACGAGGATCGGCGATCTTGGGTTGACAACGCTACGGGTGAACCTCCTTGACCAGATCGAAGTTCTTTCGGTAAAAGCGAGGAAGCTCGACTATCTGGTGAGCTCTATGGCGGCCAGGAAGAAGAAGGCCAAAAGAAAGAAGATGAAAGTATTCGTGGCGCTGCCGGCGTACAACGCGGAAAAAACACTGAAAAGAACGATCGATGATATTCCTAAGGAGGTAGTCGATACGATCATTTTGGTTGACGATAAGAGCTCCGACCGGACGATCGCCGTCGCGAAACAGCTCGGCCTTCAGGTGTACGCGCACAAGAAGAATATGGGATACGGCGCGAATCAAAAAACATGCTACCGGGAGGCGCTGAAGGGAGGGGCCGATATCGTCATTATGGTCCACCCCGATTATCAATACGACCCGACGATCATACCGAATCTGATCGAGCCGATCCAGCGCGGCGACGCGGACGCTGTTTTTGGGTCGCGCATGATGAAAGGCGGCGCCCTTGAGGGCGGCATGCCGCTGTGGAAGCATAATGTGAACATCCTCCTGACGGCGCTCGAGAACGTTATTCTGGGGACCTATTTAACGGAGTATCATACGGGTTTCAGGGCGTACAGCGCGGATCTGCTGCGGACGGTGAATTTCGAGCTTAACAGCGATAAGTTCGTCTTTGATACGGAGATCATTGTCCAGGCGCTCATCCATCGGTTCAGGATAGAAGAAGTGCCGATCCAGACAAGATATTTTGATGAAGCGTCAAAAATAAAATTGTTGCCCAGCGTTGTATACGGCCTGGGGATCCTCGGAACTCTCGCGAAATACGTACTGCATCAGAAAGGGATCTACCGGGTCAAGCAGTTCGAATGACCCGGGCGCCGGGCCGTTGCCGGATACGGAATATGGCGAACAAAATGAAGCTTGTTACGATCCATAGCATTGCCGTTTGCGCGCTGATCGCCGCCGCGGCCTGCGCGTATATTCCCGCGCTCGGGGGGGATTTTGTGTTTGACGATCATATCCTGATCGAAGACAATCCCTCGATACGGGACGTGAGGAATATACCGCTCTTTTTTGTCTCGAAAGGAGCGAGGATCCCGAAAGATTTCTTCGGTGATCTGCAAAGCGATATTTACCGTCCTTTCCAGATCGTCTCGTACACGATCAGTTATGCGATCTGGGGGCTCAACGCGAAAATGTTCCATGCCGAAAATGTCGCGCTCCATATCGCGTGCGGGGTCCTTCTCTATTTCGTTATTCTGTCTCTGTACCGGCGAAAGGACGCGGCGTTCCTCGCGGCGATCCTCTTTCTTTTGCATCCGGTCCAGGTTGAGGCCGTTGCGTATCTCTCCGGAAGGGCTGACGGGCTCTCGCTGCTGTTCTATTTGGCCTCATTCCTGGCCTATGTCGCGGCGCTTCCTCCCGGGGGCCGGAAGAACGCGCTCCGGTGGTCGAGCGTCGCGTTTTTCGCGGTAAGCCTTCTTTCGAAAGAGACGGCGGCGACGCTTCCCATTATCATTATTCTGTATCACGCTCTTTTTGAGGGGGGCGTAAAAAAACGGACGCCGAGGGAAATCGCGGCTTTGGTATGGCCGTATGTACTGGTTATCGCGGTGTTTTTGATCGCCCGGACCTATAATCTTGGGAAATTCGCGCAGAAGCCGTCGGACGGACCGTTCATCACAGCGATCATTATGATCCGGGTGTTCGCCGAGTATTTGCGGCTCTTGATCTTTCCCGCGCGGCTTACATTCTTCCATAATGTCAACTTTGAAAGCGTGTCGGTCGGGATCGTTTATATCGCCTATCTGATCGTCGATGCGGCCTTCGCGTTCGGGTGTTATGCTGTATTCAGAAAGAACAGACCGCTTTCATTTCTTCTCTTCGCGTATCTTGTCGCGCTCGCGCCGGTTTCAAATATCATCCCGATAAAGGCTTATCTGCAGGAACGTTTTCTCTATTTTCCCTCCGTTTTTATTCTCTCCTTCGCCGCTATCGCGATCGTCGGGTTTGCCGATAGATTGAAGCGGATCCACGAAAATGCGCGCATCCTTCTCGCGGCCCCTCTGGCGATGGCGCTCGCCGCGGGTACGTTCGGCAGGAACCTTGACTGGAAAGACGAAAGATCTCTGGTCATGAAAGAGATCGCCCTGCATCCCGACCGCGGCATGCTCTATTTCGATATCGGCCATTTGGAACTGCGCAAAGGAAACACCGTTGAAGCGGAGAGGTATCTTACAACCGCGCTCATGAAGGATATCAATGAAACGTATAAAACTAAAACGCTCTATGCACTCGCGAAGATATATAAGGACCGGGGGGATAATCAGAAAGCGATCGAGTATGCCGGGAAAGCGCTTGCGGTAACGCCGCGTTTTCATCACGCGATGAATTTTATCGGTGATACCTATTTTGCGGAAAAAGAATACAAGAAGGCGGGGGAGTATTTCGAACAAGCCGTCAACCTCTCGCCGGGATCGGCCGAATATAGCGCGAATCTCGGGACCGCGTATATCATGATGAACGATCGCGAGAAGGCGCTCGCCTGCTGGAAGAGGTCGCTCGAGCTTGATCCCTCTCAAGCGAACGTCCGGGGGTATATTTTAAAAGAAGAACGGACGCGGCAGGGAAAGGACGCGGTATCCGCGGCGCCCGAAAGCGTCCAAGCGGAGAGAGTTTCAATGATCGAAGAACTGAACGCGCGCGGCGTGGTTGAGGGCAGCGCGAGGCGGCTCGATTCGGCGATCGGGCTTTTCCATAAGGCGCTGGAGCTTGACCCTGACAGCGCGGAAACGCTCAATAATCTCGGATTCGCGTTTTTTCAAAAAGGCGACCTCGCAGGCGCGGAAGACTATTTTAGAAAGGCCCTCGAGAAAGATCCGGGCCACAAAAAGGCGGCCGCAAATCTACGGTATATCCTGCGCTTGCGGGAAAAAGAGGACCGGTAAGGACTCACCATGAATGTATTCCGGAGGATAACAAGCGGCAAAGATCAGGCGATCGTCACCTGGGCGGTTGTGCTGATCATCGTGCTGGCGTCTTTCGCGATCCGGATCCGCCTCGCCGATGTCCCCCTGCAGCGTGACGAGGGAGAATACGCGTATCACGGGCAGTTGTTACTGCAGGGGATCCCGCCCTATGTAAAAGCCTACAGCATGAAAATGCCCGGTATTTTTGTCGTCTATGCTCTTATTATGGCGGTGTTCGGACAGACAAATGCCGGTATCCATATGGGGCTGGCTGTCGTGAACGCTGCTACGATCATCATTGTTTTCTTGCTGGGGAGGCGCTTATTTGATCGTGAGATCGGCATAGCAGCTTCAGCGTTCTTCGCGGTACTTTCGCTTTCACAGGGACTACAGGGGGTTTCCGCAAACGCAGAGCATTTCGCTATCCTTCCCATACTTTGCGGTCTTTTAATTTTGTCGAAAAATAATTCCGGTAAACCGTATCGATATTTGTTGAGCGGAACACTGTTCGGAACAGCTGTTCTGATCAAACAACACAGCGCTCTCTTTGTAGTATCCGCGGCGGCCCTCATCGCTTTTTATGAATGGCGACATCGTACTGAAGAGGGGCGGAGGGGTGTTTTGCGCAGCCTGCTATTTATTGCCGGTTCGGCTGCCCCGCTGCTCTTAACGATCGCATGGCTTGTTGCCGCTGGAGCGTTTGAAAAATTCAAATTTTGGACATTTGACTACGCCCGGCTGTATGTTTCGGCATATCCGTTCTTGATCAAAGTTTTTAAGAATGAGCTTTACATGGCAACGCATCTCTCATCCCCGATATGGATTTTTGCCGTTATCGGTATTGCGGCTCCTTTCTGGGACAAGTCTTTGCGCCGAAACGGAGCGCTTGTCGCATATTTTTTTATCTTCTCTTTTTTAGCGGCATGCCCCGGGTTCTATTTCAGGCTCCATTATTTTACCTACCTGGTACCGGCCGCTTCACTTTCCGCGGGCGTTGCCGTAGGTTCAATAGCAAGAAAGATATCGGAAAGAAACTCAAAGCTTCTGAAGCGCAGAACAATAGTGGCATTGACATCGTTCGCTTTAGCTGTGACGATCTTTAACCAGAGGCACTTCTTCTTCGGCATGACTCCGAAAGAAGCCTGCCGGGCGATGTATTTTATGAACCCCTTTCCCGAATCGATAAAAGTCGCCGAATATTTAAGAAAAAATGCGTCTGACGGTGATACTGTCGCGGTTATCGGGTCGGAACCTCAGATCTATTTCTATTCGAAAATGCGGTCCGCGACAGCGCATATCTATATGTATCCCTTAATGGAGGAACACAAGCTTGCGGTTTCAATGCAGCAGGAAATGATTGACCAGATCGAGTCAAAGAGGCCTGAATTTCTGGTATTGGTGAACGTTGACGCTTCGTTTCTTATGGGCCCAAAATCAGCGAGGATGCTCTTCGATTGGTTTGATCGTTACAAAAGAGGCTATGACCTCGTCGGCATTGCGGACTGCATCTCTCATTCAAAAACTGTTTACCGGTGGGATGAGGAGGTTGTGGGATACTACCCTGTCTCAACTCACCGGATCGAGCTGTATCGGCTTAAAAAGGGAGAGGCAAACGCTCGGAATGATGCGGTATCGTTGAACTATCGCGGTGTTCGGGAAGGCGTCTCGGGAAGCATAGATGCCGCTATCGCGTTATTTGACGAAGCTATTACGGTTGATTCAAGCTATGCGGAATCGTACAATAATCTTGGGTTTGCATATTTTCAGAAAGGAGATCTTGTATCAGCCGAGAGCAATTTTAGAAAAACCCTCGAAATTGATCCCGGCCACAAAAAGGCGCGGGCTAATTTAGATCATATTTTGAGATCAAAGGGTGGAAAATAATTGTTTAGAAAATATATCCCGATAATCGTTCTGATCGTTTTTTCAGCGGCGCTCGTATTGCCTAATCTTGGTTATCGCTGTCTCTGGCAGGATGAAGGGCAGACAGGGGTTGTAGCAAAAAATATATTGAAATACGGCTTACCAAAGGGGCGGGACGGGGAGAATGTTGTAACGATACTCCCAGATCGCAGAGACCTGCGGGGGGATATCTATATATGGCAACCCTGGTTTCCGGCATATCTGGCGGCCGGATCGATGATGATCTTTGGAGTAAATTCATTTGGCGCACGATTCTCGTTTGCTTTGGGGTTTGTTATTCTTATCGGAATGCATTATTTGATTTTCAGGCGGTATCATCCTGACAAAGTCTCAACATCATTGAGCGTTGTTATGATGGTGTTGTGTGTCCCACTCCTCCTTCACGCGCGCCAATGCCGATATTATATCTTAGTTCCGCTCTTCAGTGTACTTGTGGCGGATTCTTTTCTCTCTTTTCTAAAAACCCGCCGATTGAGCGCTTTGACCGGATTGATTATATGGCTTACGCTGTTTTTTAATTCATTTTATCCGGCCGCTGTTTTAATGTCAGCAGCCCTCGGTATCTATTTAATAGGAGCAAGGCCTGACAGAGAAACAGTGCGGATGCTGGTTATGGCGGCAGTGATATTATGTATCATAAATCTTCCCGTTGCTTTATATTGCAGGATCTGGAATCGGCAATTCAGCGCTCAACCGGGGTATGACAGGTTTGAAGTATTTGGACTGTATATGATCAGGTATTTGCTCACTCTGAATAATCATATTTTCCCTTTTGCGGCAATTGTAGCGGGCCTCCTTTTGCGATGGAAGGACATCCTCAGAAAAAATATCCTCCGGAACGACATTTCATTTTTATCTTTTGTGGTTTGTTCATCGTACTTGCTGGGATTTTCTCTTTTGTCTGATTATCCGTTTACTCGATATCTCATCGGTATGATCCCTTTTTTTCTGTTTCTTGCAGCCAGGTGCCTGAGAATGATAGCAGGAAGGCGAGTGTGGGTAGCGTGGATAGCGATTGCCGGAATAGCCGCGACAAACACCTTGAGCATCCTCCCGCTAAAATTATTGAATGATATCGGGATTTCGGACCGGTTGTGGACCGCCTCCGGAATAGACGGGCATTCTGTTGGGCGGGGCGATACTGGACTGGTGTATGCTAAAATCGAGATCGAGACCCTTCTGAATGAATCGTTCGCGAGCCCTTTATTTAAATACATTGGAAGCCTGCTGAATCCGCCAAAAGGGCCGGTTAATTGGATCGTTGAATACCTCAACAAAGAGGCCGCGTCTTCAGACAGAATAAAGATATCATATGACGATCTTCCGGTAATGTTCCATACCAATTGTATTGTTGTAAGCGCGAAAGAAGTGGGAAATCCGGCGCCGGAATGGATCGTACCTCGCCGTTTCATGAAGCTTAAAGCTGATAAGCATTATTTAAGCGAGACTGAGAAATTCCACTATGATTCGATCAGGTTCCCGGTGCCCGATGTCGCGTGGGACAACCGCCCTGATCCGCTTTGGCATCGTTTTATGCCTCTGACGGATGACCTTGCTGAACCGCTAATAATTTTAAGAAGAATGGGCAGAAAAACCGATGTCGGAAGGGATAGCCGAATCGCGTCGATGGGCAGTGGATCAGATTTTACGAAGAAAGCCAAGTTGCTGAATGCTCAGGGCATTGAGTACGGTCAATCGGGGAAGATCGATGAGGCAATCTCGTTATTTCACGAGGCCGAAGAGCTTGACCCCGATTATGCGGAAACGTACAATAATCTTGGGTTTGCGTATTATCGGAAAGGAGATATTGTTCGCGCAGAGGAATATTTCAGCAAAGCGCTCGAAAAAGACCCTCTTCATGAGAAGGCAAGAGTTAACTTAGATTTGATCCGAAGTAAAAAAGAGGGGTTATGAAGCGGCGCGTCCCCTTGAAAAAACTCGACCACGGTTTTGTCAGCGTCCATGAGTTAAGCGGGTTTACGCGGGCTTATTCCGGGGACCCTACCGGCTCAAAGCGGAGTGTTTTGATGCCGGTGAGAACCGAAAAGCTCTATCGATAAGGAGGATGTTGTATGTATCATGTCGTTGTGTCGCACCGGGAAGGTTATGAATTCAACGTACGGTCGAAAAACGGCGAATGCTCGATCGGATTGAAAGGGAAAAGCATATCGCCGCCCGACGCGCTTCTGGCGAGCCTCGGCAGCTGTATCGGTGTTTATCTCCGAAAGTACGCCGAAGGGGCTACAATCGACATTCCGAACTTTGAAGTTGACGTTCAGGCGGAGTTCTCGAAAGAGAAGCCGGTGTCGTTTCGAGACATACAAGTCACGATCGTGACAAAAAATTCAGCGATCGGCGAGGAGAGAAAAGGGGCGCTTATATCTTTTATCAAGAACTGCCCGGTTCATAATACGCTGAAAGAGCGTCCGAGCGTCTCCATAACCGTTCAGTAATGCTGAAAAAGCCATATTTTTATTGTTAACGCAATATAATAATGTCCGCTTGTAGCAAAATGAAAATGTCCGCTTTCAAAAGTGCTATAATGCTCTTCTCTAAGGGAGGGCATTATGGAAGAAAGGGGCATGATAGTAATGAGCCAGAAGGAACTCAAGCGGCTAAACGTGATCCACAAAGTACTCGATAATCTCGTAACTCAGGTAGAAGCGTGAAAGATATTAAGCCTAAGCACGCGGCACATACGGAGAATGCGGGACCGTATCACGCAAGAAGGCGACAAAGGTATGCAGCATAGATCAAGAGGCAGGCGCTGTTCCCGAACACACTGTCCCGATCAGACCGGACACCGTCTCTGACGGAGCTAACGCGATAGAGAGATTCGGATGGGTGAAATATCAGTACGCTCAAATAAAATGAGGCTTGCGCTCTCCCTGGTCGTAGTCATTACCGCGGTATCCTTTCTTCCGTCGCTCTTTAACGATTTTGTAAATTGGGATGACAGGTCGTATGTGGTCAATAATCCCGAAATTAAGGAGATTTCGTGGCAAAATATAAAAAAGATGTTCACGAGCAGTTACGTCAGCCACTACTGTCCTTTAGTGATCCTCAGCTTTGCCGTAGAGCATCACTTTTTCGAATTAAATCCCACCGCATATCATGCTACGAATTATGTGCTTCATTTATTAATAACGGTTCTCGTATTCGCTTTTATATATTCGATCTCGGGAAGCGTAACAATCGCTTCTGTTGTATCGCTCCTTTTCGGCGTTCACCCGCTTCATGTAGAGTCGGTGGCCTGGGTCACGGAGAGAAAAGATCTGCTGTACGCTGTCTTGTATATGCCGGCGCTCTTATTTTATCAGAGGTATATACGCACTAAAACAGCGAAGGATCTCGGTCTCTGCGCTCTTTTTGTTGTTCTTTCACTCTTTTCGAAAGCGTCGGCGATATCACTTCCTTTTGTGTTCCTCCTTTTGGATTATTATTACGGACGGAAGATCCGGAAGGATGTGCTGCTCGAGAAGCTTCCTTTCCTCGGCCTGGCTGTTGTATTCGCTGCGGTGAACCTGAAGCTCTCCACAAGCACGGGAGCTGCTACAGTCATCCTTGGCCATGAAACGCGGGTTTATTTGCTTTCAAAAGCCCCCCTTTTTTACATAGCCAAACTTTTTTTTCCTGTAAATCTTTCGGCTCTGTACCCTTATCATCTGGCCTCGAAGGAAGATCTCCTGGTCATGCCGGCCTTTATTATTTTACAGGTCGTCCTGTTTGCCTGTATTATCGTGTCCGGAAGGCGCACTAAAAAGATAATTTTCGGCAGCGCTTTCTTTATGATCACGATCCTTCCGATCCTTCAGCTGGTGCCCGTGGGGACCGTGTATGTGGCGGACAGATATGCGTACATTCCGTCAATCGGGATATTTTTTATTCTAGGCGCCGGTTTTGCATGGCTTTTAAGGTCCGATCTCTACGCGAGGTTTAAGGCGATGCGATTTGCGATTGCTTTTTTGTCGGCCCTGCTTGTAGGAACTCTTTCTGTTATGACCTGGAACAGATGCAAAGTCTGGAAAAATACGGGAACGCTTTTTCAGGATGTTATAAAACAGTATCCGAATAACCGGCTGTCGTATTTAAAAGTCGCCAACTTCTCTACGGAGCGAGGGGACCTTGACGAAGCCGAGAAGTACTATAAGAAGGCGCTGGACTTAAAAGACGAGCTGGAGCTGGTATCAAGCGGGTGCACTCTTACAGGTGTCATTAGAGATAAATATGAGAAGTTGCTTGAGCAGAAAAAGTTTCTCGGCGTGCTAGATCTGTCAGGCGCGGAGGAGGAGGCATCGATCGACAGCTTTGGGCTGGAAGATGCGAAGCGGTATAATGAGCGCGGAAGGGCATCCGGTGTGGCAGGTAATTTAGATGAGGCATTGAGACTGTTCCGAGAAGCCGAAAAAGCGTATCCGGATTACGCTGAGACCTATAACAATATCGGGTATGTCTATTTTTTGAAGAATGAATATGAGGCAGCGGAGAAGTCTTTCAAAAAGGCGATCGAAATCGACCCCGGTCATGAGAAGGCAAGATACAACCTTGAATTTATGCGTAAGAAATTCGAATAGCTGCCGCTTCCGCAATATAAAGACGCTTCCTTGAGCGTCGCCATTATCGAGCCATCCTCCGTAGCTATTTTCTCGACTACGTCCATACAACATGAGAATACTCTTCCTCATTCTCTAAATTAAACGATCCTAACTTTCTGCATTCCTTTGTAGTGGGAAGATCCTCTCTCTTGATGTGAGTAATGATCGTTTCTCTGTTTCCCCAGGATTTAACAGTTGTCGTAAGAGGGGGTACGATCTATCTTCCCATTCCCGCTTTTTCTTGTTAATTTGTTTGACAGAAAGGTAAAAGTACGCTATAATATATTGCAATATTTAGGAACAGTAAAGGTTGCTATGATAGACAAAGAATTACTCGAAGAGTTTTTTGAGACAGGAAAGACGGAAAATTCCGCCATCGTGCGGGGGCTTCTGTCCGATCGCCATGAAGGGTCAGCCCGCGGCGCCAATAGACTTGGATATATCAAGGATTTCGCGCCCCATGGAGGCCTCTCAGACAAAGAGGCGATCTCTCTGATAAAGGCCTTTGCTGTTCATGAGAATATCCTTTCCGGCTGGAAGCCGAAACTGGCCACCTAACACAACTCGCAAAACACAAGCTTAGATAAATGAGGGGTCGGGGTGTTTTTTCTTATATTCGACCCCTCATCCTGACGAGCGCCTGCCTGCCGGCAGGCAGGAAGCGAGGAAGGATCTCTTGAGATCCTCAGGATGAGCCTTCGAATAAAAAAACTCCCCAGGGCTCATATAAATCATATAAATCATAATGTTGACTATTTTCGGTCGGCGATGTATCATATTTACTTAGATGGATACCGCCCGTAAGGGGGGACAAGGATATTCAATGCTGAAACGATATCAGATACTTCTGAATGAATGGCAGGCTGAACACTACAGATCGATCTCCGTTAAGTACGATGTGAGTTTTTCTGAGATGATCCGGATGGCGCTCTGCTACGATACCATAAAGGCGACGGAGCTTATGTTCCCAAAGTACCGATCTTCTATCGATGAGAAAAAACTGAGGAATGTTATCAAAGGGAACGATATCATCGAAGAGATGGGGATGGATGGATTCCACGAGTTTCTCTCCAGGATATATTTTGAGGCCCGGAAAGCGTCAGAATTCTGGGCGAAGCATTTTGAAGAGAAGAAGTAGGATCGTTCTTCTTCTCAAGACGGGATTTTGCCGATGAAACTGATTCGGAATCCGATCTGCAGGGTAAGGTATAAGATACAGAAGAAGGCCAAACGGGTCGTCCTCAGGGGAAGAGAAAACCCTTTCGGAAAGCTGCGCCGGATCCGGCAGGCTGTCCTCGTGACCGCCGGCGTATTATCGATCTTTGTTTTATTGCGGTTCATGAATTCGTCCGGCCCGATCCTTACCATAGTTCTCGCGGCCTCGACCTTTTGCACGCTCACGCTTCTTTTCTTTCCTTTTGTAAAATGAATACTGCTTTTCTCGAAAGAAACCTCCGGAATGGCAAACGAACGCTGCTTGCCGCCGCGGTGCTTCTTGTCACAGGCCCCCGCTTGTTTGCCGAGAATTACTATTCGATTACCAAGGTTGAGGACGGCGACACCATTACGATCGATTCCGGGGACTGGGTACGGCTGATCGGCGTCGACGCCCCCGAACTCAAACATCCTGACCGGGATGTCCGGCGTTTTGCCAGGGAGTCAAAAGCGTTCGTGAAAAAGTTATGCGGCCGAAAGAAGGTCCGGCTGGAATTTGACGAAGATCGCGTTGACAAATACGACAGAGTGCTGGCGTATGTTTTTCTTGAAGACGGCACATTCGTGAATGCCGAGATAATACGAAAGGGGTACGCGCGGACGCTGACATGGTTTCCCTTTAAGTATAAAAAAGACTTCAAAGAATATCAGGAAATAGCGGAAAAAGTCAGGATCGGGCTATGGGCGGACGGGAAATATTATAGATCGAAAGGGAATTTTCCGGCTGCCGGGAAACGGTATGACGATGCTGAGATCGTCGATACTGATGCTCTTGAGCTTAAGCCGGCGAACAAAGAGGATCCGGGCGGGGGAGAAGTCCTTGAGCTTTCTTTTGAAGAAGTTCTTCGTAAACGGCCCCGCAATTAGAAAAAAGTTCTGATGATGACCGAACGGCACAAAAACAGTATTCTTACCGCGGCGCTCATTCTATTATGCGCTCTTTTTCTTATCGGCGTGCTCAAGAATATAGGCTACCCGCTCCTCTGGAACGATGAAGCCGAGACGGCGATGTTCGCCGAGCGTATCCTGCGGTACGGCTATCCGAAGATACACGACGGAAAGAACGAGATATTTACAGCGACCATCCCTATCGAGTCCTGCACTGATCCGAAAAGTGACGCGTATATCGGAACCGTATGGGGTCATTTTTACTTTTCCGTGATAGGCGCTCTTCCGGCAAGGAATACCGACGATATATACGCTAAAACAGCTTTTCTGAGGATTCCGTTTGCGCTTATCGGTATCCTGGGATTGGCTGTCATCGCGCTGATGGTGCTTCCGCTTTGGAGCGGTAACCGGACCTCCCAGCTTCTCTTTCTCGTTCTTTTCGCTCTTTTTGAGATCATATCGATCTCCCTCATACTCCACCTCAGACAAGTGCGATACTATCCGATGGTAATATTTTTGTCGGCGTCTATTCTGTGCACCTATGTATATTACAAACTTTATAGAAAAATAAGCACACTTCTATACGCTGTCATTACAACAGCTTTTTTGATCCTCATTTTTAATACCTTCACCGGTGCTTATGTAGCATTGGTACTGGCTCTTGGGCTCCATGAATGCGCGCTATATTTAAAAGAGAGAAAAGTAAAAAGGTTCCTGAAAAGCGTATCTCCGCTTGTTGCTTCGATTATTCTACTGACCCCCCTCATAGTATATTTTCGCATGTTTGAAATATCCTCCGAATATTCGAAAGATATTACCGTCAATTTGGCGTTACTGAGTAGACATTTTCTTGCGATCTACTATTTTCTGTCTCGGCAGGAATTTTTGACTTTGGCTCTTGTCGCGAAAGCTATACTTGTTTTTCTTTTGTGCTCGAAGATCGGTCGTAGGTTGTCTACCGGTGGAGATAATGAGGAGGCCGGTCGG
>JBDRSA010000013.1:0-22227 GCA_043825275.1 Candidatus Omnitrophota bacterium | reverse complement strand
GCGGAAGAGCAGAGGAAGGGAAAGGGGAGGCTGGGGCGCTCGTGGATCTCGCCTCCGAAAGGCGGGATCTATTTTTCATGCGTGCTGAGGCCCGAGATGAGCCCGGATCGGGTGTCTCAGATAACGCTGGCGGCAAGCGTGAGCGTCGCGAAAGCGGTGCGCGAACTGACGGGACTCCAGGCGATGATACGTTGGCCGAACGATATCCTGGTGAATGACAGAAAAATATGCGGGATCCTGACCGAGATGAAGGCGGAGCAGGACACCGTCCGTTTCCTTATTGTCGGGATCGGTATAAACGCCAATACTTCGAAAGAGGGTCTTCCCGACGCGGCGTCGTCGCTTGAGGCGGAATCAGGAATTCCGGTCTCGAGGATCCGGCTCGCGCAAATGATCATCAGGGAGCTGGAGAGGAGCTATGTGACGCTCATAAATGAGAGTTTTTTGCCGATCAGGGACGAGTGGAAGCAGCTGACCCATATGCTCGGTTCAAGAGTTACGATAACGATCCTGAAGAGGACTATCGAAGGGCAGGCGATCGACATCGATAACGACGGGGCGCTTCTCGTCAGGCTCGATAACGGGTTTATCGAGCGGATCTCTTCAGGAGACGTTACGATAGCACGATGATCGAACAATTGTATCTAGTATCTGGTATCTTGTATCTGGCAAACTGAAACTTATATTCGAATCTTTTATTTTGACTATAGTCAATTACGTTTTTACTAGATACCAGATACGATCAGACAGAAAGTCAAGTTATGAATCTACTAGCCATAGATATAGGAAATACCAATATTGCGCTCGGGATCTTTAAAGGCGAGAAGCTTGTCGCGCGCGCGTCGGTCGCGACGGGCAAGCATCGGCGGTACGCCGGCGCGCTGGAGCGTTGTGCGGCGATGAGCGGGATAGGCGGTAAAGGAAAGATAGGCGCGGTGATCGTGTCAAGCGTTGTTCCGGATGCGCTTAAGCGGATCCGCCCGCTATTGAGAAAGAACTTCGCTGACCGTGTTTATGTTGTCGGAAAGGACGTTAAGGCCCCGATCACCAATCTTTACAAAAAACCCCGCCAGGTCGGCCAGGATAGATTGGTCAATGCCGCGTCCGTCAAGCGGTTATATGGCTGCCCGGCGATCGTAATCGATTTTGGGACCGCGGTCACCTTCGACTGTATCTCAAGGCGCGGCGAGTATCTCGGCGGAATGATCCTGCCGGGCATTGAAATGTCGTTCCAGAGCCTTTATGAGCGTACAGCGCTCTTACCGAGCACCAGGCTTTTTCCTCCGAAGTACATTATAGGAAGGGATACTTCGGAGAGTATTCGTTCCGGAATTTTGTATGGGTATAGCGCGATGTGTGACGGATTGGTGAAAAAACTGAAAGAAGCGACCGGAAAGAACGCCAAGGTTGTAGCCACGGGAGGGGACTGCCGTCTTATGATGCGCCATTCCGGGGCGATCCAGATAGCCGATCCCGATCTCACCCTGAAGGGTTTAAAGCTTACCTTCGAGCATGCCGCGCGTTTTTAAAAAAAATCTTTTAAAATAAATCTTGACAAAAAAATTCAAAATTGTATAATGATAAATTGTTAGCACTTGAAGCTGGTGAGTGCTAATTTTTCGGCTTGAAAGTATTGTTACGGAAGTATGAACAAAAAAGGAAGGGAGGTAGTTCGACTATGAAAATCCAACCATTGGCTGACAGGATCATGGTAAAGGTGCTGGAAGCGAAAGATGTGACGAAAGGCGGCATTGTTCTGCCGGATACCGCGAAAGAGAAGCCGCAGGAAGCGGAAGTCGTCGCGGTAGGGAAGGGCAGAGTTTCTGACGACGGCAAGGTCATCGCGCCTGAGGTCAAGTCCGGAGATAAGATCATTTTTGGGAAGTATTCCGGGACTGAAGTTACGGTAGACGGGACCGAGTATCTGATCCTCAAAGAGGAAGATATCCTCGGTATCGTAAAGTAAAAGGAGGCTAAACACATCATGGCAAAACAATTGCTGTATAACGAAGATGCCAGAAGGGCCATCTTGAGGGGCGTTGAGCAGCTCTCAAGAGCGGTGAGGGTGACGCTCGGCCCGAAGGGCAGAAATGTCGTAATTGACAAGAAGTTCGGTTCGCCGATGATCACCAAAGACGGCGTTACCGTAGCGAAAGAGATCGAACTGAAAGATCCGTATGAAAATATGGGCGCCGAGCTCATCAAGGAAGTCGCTTCCAAGACCAGCGATATCGCCGGTGACGGGACGACGACCGCGACCGTTTTGGCTGAGTCCATATACCGAGAAGGTATTAAAAATGTGACCGCCGGAGCGAACCCGATGGCGCTTAAGCGCGGGATCGACAAGGCGGTCGAAAAGGTCATCGACTACCTGCAGAAGATCTCCAAGCCGATCAACGCGACCAATAAGAAAGAAGTTTCGCAGGTCGCCACCATCGCGGCAAATAACGACTCGTCGATCGGCGACCTGATCGCCGAGGCGATGTCGAAGGTCGGCAAAGACGGCGTTATTACGGTAGAAGAGGGCAAGGCGTCGAAGACCGAGCTCGAAGTTGTGGAAGGCATGAGATTCGACCAGGGGTATCTCTCGCCGTATTTCGTAACCGATACCGAGCGGATGGAATGCGCGATCGAAAATCCGCTGATCCTGATCCACGAAAAGAAGATCTCAAGCATGAAGGACATTCTTCCGATCCTGGAGCAGTCAGCGAAAGCCGGAAAGCCTCTGTTGATCATTTCTGAGGAGACCGAAGGCGAAGTGCTCGCTACGCTGGTTGTGAACAAGCTGCGGGGAACGCTGCAGTGCTGTGCGGTCAAGGCGCCCGGATACGGCGACCGCCGCAAGGCGATGCTCGAAGATATCGCGATCCTTACCGGCGGTAAGGCGATCACCGAGGATCTCGGGATCAAGCTTGAGAACGTGAAGCTTGACGACCTCGGAAGAGCGAAAAAGGTCCGCATCGACAAGGACAATACAACGATCGTCGAAGGAGCCGGGAAGACCGCCGACATTCAGGCGAGGATCAGCCAGATCCGCAAACAGGTCGATGATACCGATTCCGATTACGACAAAGAGAAGCTCCAGGAACGCCTGGCGAAGCTGGCCGGCGGCGTCGCGGTGATCAATGTCGGAGCGGCGACCGAAACCGAGATGAAAGAGAAGAAGGCGAGGATCGAGGACGCGCTGCACGCCACCAGAGCCGCGGTTGAAGAAGGCATTATTCCCGGCGGCGGTGTCGCGCTTCTGAGATGTCTCCCGATAATAGCCAGCTTGAAATTGAGCGGTGACGAGAAAATAGGGCTCGATATTGTAAAGCGCGCGCTTGAGGAACCGATCAGGCAGATCGCGAACAACGCGGGCCAGGAAGGTTCGATCATCGTTCAGAAAGTCAAAGAGCAGGACACGAATTTCGGCTATGACGCCAACACTGACGAGATCGTCGACATGATCAAGTTCGGCATTATCGATCCGACGAAAGTGACTCGTTCGGCGCTTGAGAATGCCGCGAGCGTCGCGGGTCTCATGATCACGACCGAGACCGTGATATCCGATATCCCCGAAGATGAGAAGGCAGGGGCGGGAATGTCGGGCGGTATGCCTTCGGGCGGCGGAATGGGTGGAATGTATTAATTCCACGGACAAGCACGAAACGTGTTTGACGAATGAAAAATTGGGGGCTCTCCTGTTTGAGAGCTCCCAATTTTTGTTTGACAAACGAGCGGGCATTTTGTATTATAGTCTAAATATTTAACCATAGATCGACTCTCGGTAAAACCAGGACGTGGTATGGGCCAGTTCTATATCGGCGTTGAAAGAAAAGCGAGGCGCTGTTACGGATTTGATGAGATCGCGCTCGCCCCCGGTGAAGTAACGATTAACCCGAATGAGGTCGATACAAGCCTCAAGATCGGCGAAAATTCATACAAGGTACCGATCATGGCCGCGGCGATGGACGGTGTTGTCGACGTAAGGTTTGCCATCGCCATGGGGAAGCTTGGCGGTATAGCGGTGCTGAACCTTGAAGGGGTTCAGACACGCTATAAAAGTCCTGATCTGGTACTGCGCAGGATCGCGGGCTCGATGGCCGAGAAGGCGACCGAACTCGTCCAGTCGATCTACCTTGAACCGATCAAAGAAGATCTCATCTCAAAGAGGATCGAGGAGATCAAGAAGGCGGGCGTTCCCGCTGTTGTAAGCTCGATCCCGCAGCGGGCTGAGCGTTTCGGGCAGATCGCGCAGGAAGCGGGCGTTGACGTATTTATTGTTCAGTCGACCGTAACAACGGTAAAACATATTTCGAACGAGTATAAGGCTCTCGATTTTAATAAATTCTGCAAAAAGATGATGAAGGTCCCGGTCGTTATCGGGAACTGTGTAAGCTATAATGTCGCGCTGGAGCTTCTCAGGACCGGGTGCGGCGGGCTGCTGGTCGGCATAGGCCCGGGAGCCGCGTGCACGACGAGAGGTGTTCTCGGGATCGGCGTTCCCCAGGTGACCGCTACGGTCGATTGCGCCGCCGCCAGGGACGCGCACAAAAAAGAGACCGGAAGATACGTGCCTATCATAACGGACGGCGGGATGTCCCGCGGCGGCGATATTTGCAAAGCTATCGCCTGCGGAGCGGACGGCGTTATGGTCGGATCCGCGTTCGCGAGAGCGAAGGAAGCCCCCGGAAAGGGCTATCACTGGGGAATGGCGACACCACACGCCAATCTTCCGCGGGGAACCAGGATACGGGTCGGCGTGAATGGAACGCTCGAGGAGATACTCTATGGGCCCGCCCGTCTTGACGACGGTTCTCAGAACCTTATGGGGGCCCTGCAGACATCGATGGGGAACGTTGGCGCGAGCAGTATCGCTGAGATGCACAATACCGAGATCATCATCGCTCCTTCGATCCAGACAGAAGGTAAGGTTTTTCAGACCGCGCAGCGGGTCGGGATGGGTAAATAGTTGCCAGTTGCCGGTTTCCAGTTAGCCAGTCTTTCGATTTTCGGTTTAATGAATGTCTTGCCTGAAACAGCATAATGTTGCCCGATGAAACATTCCGATTTTGTCCACCTTCACGTCCATACGCAATTCAGCCTTCTTGATGGCGCCTGCCATGTTGAACGCCTGCTGAAGAAAGCGGTGGAATATAAAATGCCCGCCTGCGCCATAACCGACCACGGTAATATGTTTGGCGCGATCGAATTCTACAATAACGCGATGAAGCATGGGGTCAAGCCGATCATCGGCAGCGAGGTCTATATCGCGTCCGATTCGCGCTTCGATAAAACGAGCCATGGGATCCAGGAGGCCGCTTTTCATCTGATCCTCCTGGCGAAGAATATGACCGGCTACAAGAACCTTATGAAGCTGATCTCGATCGGTTACCTCGAAGGGTTCTACTACCGTCCGCGGATCGACAAAGAGGTTCTCGCCAAGCACCAGGACGGCCTTATCTGCCTTTCCGCCTGCCTCAAAGGCGAATTGCCGCACCTTATCAGGACAAATCAACCGGAACAGGCCCTTAAAGTCGCTGATGAGTATAAAAATATGTTCGGGAAAGGAAACTATTTCTTCGAGATACAGGATAACGGTATTCCCGAACAGGAGAAGGTCAACGAATGCCTCATAACGATGTCAAAAGAACTCTCGGTCCCGCTGGTCGCGACCAACGATGTTCACTACATCGCGAAAGAACACGCGCAGGCGCATGAGGCCCTTTTATGCATTCAGACACAGACGACCCTTGACGACCCGAACAGGTTCAGGATGTCATCGGATGAGTTCTATTTCAAAACGAAAGAGGAGATAGCGCGATCGTTCGGTACCGTTGCTCCTGAAGCGCTCAAAAATACCCTCGAGATCACCGAACGCTGCAACCTCGAGCTTGATTTTAAGACATCGAATCTTCCAAATTATAAGCTGCCCGAAGGGATGTCAAAAGAGGGGTATCTCAGGGAACAGGTCTATGGCGGATTGTACGACCGCTATACGACGCCCGACGCCGTGGTCATCGATCGCGTTGAGCACGAGCTGAAGGTCATAGAGCAGGCGGGGTTCGTGAACTATTTTCTCATAGCGTGGGATTTTGTGCGGTATGCCAAAGAGAAGGACATTCCGGTCGGCCCCGGGCGGGGTTCAGCGGCCGGCAGCGTTGTCAGCTACTCTCTCGGGATCACGGATATCGATCCGTTGAGATACGACCTTCTTTTTGAGCGATTCCTCAATCCGGAACGGGCGACAATGCCGGATATCGACATCGACTTCTGCTATGAGCGCAGGCCGGAGGTGATCGATTATGTAGTCCAGAAATATTCAAAAGAGAACGTCGCCCAGATCATTACGTTCGGGACGATGATGGCGAAAGCGGTTGTCCGCGATGTTGGCAGGGCGATGGGAATGGCTTACGCCGAGGTTGATACAATCGCGAAGCTGATCCCGAACGACCTCAATATAACGCTGAACGACGCGCTCGACGCGGAGCCGGAACTGAAACAATTGTATAAGACCGATCCGAAGATCACGCAATTGATCGATACGTCGCTGGTGCTTGAGGGCCTTACACGGCATGCGTCGACGCATGCCGCAGGCGTTGTTATCAGCGAAAAGCCGCTGGTGAATTACGCGCCGCTCTATAAGACCGGAGAATCGATCACGACCGGGTATCCGATGAAGTCGCTCGAGAAGATAGGCCTTTTGAAGATGGATTTTCTGGGCCTGAGGACCCTGACGGTCATTTATGAGACGCTGAAAATAATTAAGCGAACGCGCGGAGAGGATATCAACATCGCCAAGATCCCGCTTGATGATAAGAAGACGTTCAAGCTGCTGGCGAACGCTGAGTCGACCGGTACCTTCCAGCTGGAAAGCACCGGCATGAAGGACCTGTTGAGAAAATCGAGGCCTGAGCGGTTCGAGGATATTATCGCGCTCATCGCGCTCTTCAGGCCTGGTCCGATCGGCAGCGGCATGCTTGACGACTACATAAAAAGGAAACACGGGGATATAGAGATACGGTACGATCACCCCTCGCTTGAGCCGATCCTGGAAGATACGTACGGCGTCATAGTCTTTCAGGAGCAGGTAATGAGGATCGCCTCTACGCTCGCCGGTTTTTCACTCGGTCAAGCCGACGACCTCAGGCGCGCGATGGCGAAGAAGACCCCCGAGATAATGACCGTCGCGAGAACCCGCTTTATTGACGGCGCGAAAAAGAACAAGGTTGACGCAAAAACGGCGGAAAAGGTATTTAACCTGATCGAATATTTTGCCGGGTACGGATTTAATAAAAGTCATTCAGCGGCGTACGCGCTTATCAGTTACCGGACGGCTTACTTGAAGGCGAATTACCCCGCTGAATTCATGACGGCGCTGCTTACCAGTGAAAAAGATAGGATCGACAAGATCACTGTCTACATAAACGAAGCGGTCAGGATGGGGCTCAAGGTCTTGTCTCCCGATATTAATGAAAGTTTCGCGAACTTTACGTTAGTTGACGGATCAGCGATACGGTTCGGCCTCGCCGCGATAAAGAACGTGGGACAGACCGCGATCGAGTCGATCGTAGCGACCCGGAATGAAGGTGGAAAGTTCAAAACGATCTATGATTTTACCGAGCGGGTCGACCTGAGAACGGTTAACAGGAAAGTGGTCGAGAGCCTGATCAAATGCGGCGCCGCGGACAGCCTCGGATACTTCAGATCGCAATTGGCGGCGATCATCGATCGCGCTCTCGAAGTTGCCGGAGGGGTCCAGAAGGACCGGATGAACGGGCAGCTCTCGTTTTTCGATACGTTTGAAAAGGAGCGCGATTTCAACAAGTCGTTCCAGGAGATGCCGAACATACAGGAGTGGCCGGAGAACCAGCTTCTCGCCTACGAGAAGGAGATGCTGGGGTTCTATGTTACGCGCCATCCGCTGGCCCGCTATGAAAGTCTACTGAGGACCTATTCAACGGCGACAACGAACAAGCTTGAGCATCTTCGGGACGGCGACGAGGTTCTGATCGGAGGAATAATCAATAAGGCGAAGATCACCGTGACCAGAAGGACAGGCGAAAAGATGGCCATAATGAGTCTGGAGGATCTGGACGGCATGGTGGAGACCCTCGTCTTCCCGAAGACCTACGCCGAAAATTCCTCAATGGTCAGGGCCGACGCGATCGTTTTTGTGAAAGGCCGGGTGAGCCGCAGGGAGGACGAGCCGAAGATAATTGCCGCCGAACTTACCCCGATCGATTCGGTGCGAACGAAGTATACCAAAGCGATCATGATCGATCTTACCATGGTCGGGCTCGAGAAGGCCGCGCTTGAGAACCTGAAGAGGGTTCTCTCAAGATATCCGGGGAAGATACCCGTCCTTTTACGGCTTTCGAACCCCAAGGGCGAATGTGTGAACATGCGGATCGATCGAGGGCTATCGGTTGAACCGGTCGACGGCCTTATCAGCGATATCGAGAAGATCTTCGGCAAGGATGTTGTCCGCGCGAGGGTCTGATCACGTAGCATTCCCACCTTTATCAGTCACAAGACACGACCCAGGCACCAGTCGCCAGCTGCCAGTCTCCAGCGATAATTGTCTGATGAACAGCTCAAAGGGATCTCTTCTTTTTTCTTTTTCTGGCAACTGGCATCTGGCAACCGGTAACTACGCGCAGCTTGTTATGTTATAGTTATATGCTATTGACAAAGCTGCGCGTCTATGGTAATATAACTCCTTGTAAAAACTAATGTTATGATTGACAGGATGTTGAAGGGAAATATAAAGAACACGAAGGATTTCTTCGAGCTCTGGATCAAATTTCACGGTTTGTATAAGGACATCCTCAAGAAGGAATCGATCACCAGAAAAGACGAGGAGAATTTTCTGGAGACGAAGAGCCTCATCTTGAGCAAGTACTCAACGCTGACCGAGAATTTTGAATTCAGGTATATGCCGCACAACAGGATCACCGATCCTGTTGAGAAGATCCTCTCGGTGAAGAACCTATCCGCCATGTCCGAAGACCGGCTGAAGAAGGTCGAAGAGGACTGGAGAGATTCCTATGTTTTTTTGAACAGTATCGTGGAGCGCCTCGAAAACAAAAAGCGCCGACTCGACCGGTTTAATCCGTTGGGTATATTTTTCAAGAGGTTTTTCGATTAAAAGAAAGGAGTCAAGCACATGACAAAGAAAGAGATCGTGCTCAAAGTAGCGGAGGAAACGAACCTGAAGCAAGTCGAGGTAAAGAAGATCGTCCAGAAGACGTTCGACCAGATCGTTGGCGCGTTAGCGCAGGGGGAGACGGTTGAACTTCGGAACTTCGGCATCTTCAAGGTAAAAACGAGAAAAGGCAGGCTCGGGAGGAACCCTCGAACCGGCGCCTCCGTCACTATCCCCGACAAAAAAGTCGTATCATTCAAGTCGGGGATGATCATGAAACACAAGGTAACGGGCGTTGCGTAAGGCGGAGAGCGTATGAGCGGGCGCATGCGGATAAAGGCCCTGCGGGGAATGAGCGACATTCTCCCGTCTGAGGCGGAGGAATGGCAAAGGATCGAGCGCGTCGCGCGTGAAGTATTCCGTTCGTTCCGGTATCGCATGATCTCTACGCCGATCCTCGAGGAGACGGAACTCTTTGTCGGCGCCATAGGCGGAGATACTGATATCGTGACCAAGGAGATGTTCTCGTTCGAGGATCGGGGAAAGAGATCCGTTACGATGCGCCCCGAAGGCACGGCTCCCGTTATCAGGGCATATCTCGAAGCGAAATACCATGTCACCGAAGCCTTCCAGAAGCTTTTTTATGTAGGCCCGATGTTCCGGGCCGAGCGTCCGCAAGCGGGAAGGTCAAGGCAGTTCCATCAGATCGGCGTCGAGGCGATCGGATCTCCCGATCCGCTGGTAGACGCCGAAGTGATCGTCCTTCTCGCGAGAGTTCTTGACGCGATCGGGATCACCGGCTATCGGATACGCATAAATAATCTGGGGTGTGTCGATGATAAGAAGCGGCTTTCGAATTATCTCAAGGGGGTCTTCCAGGATCAGTTGAATGTTCTGTGCGACGATTGTAAGATCAGGGTCGAACGGAATCCGCTCAGGGTCCTCGATTGCAAGAAGGAGAGCTGCAGGACGATCGTCAGAAGTTCATTCAAATCGGATGAATATCTCTGCGCGGACTGCGTGCGGCACTTCAGTGAAGTGATCACGTGCCTTGATTCTCTCAAGATACCCTATTTGATCGACTCCTCTATTGTCCGCGGGCTCGACTATTACACGAAGACCGTTTTTGAGGTGACACATGCCGACCTGGGATCACAGGACGCGATCGGCGCGGGCGGGAGGTATGACAATCTCGTAGCGAAATTCGGAGGCCCTGACCTTGGCGCCTGCGGATTCGCGCTGGGCATCGAGCGGATGATCGTGGCGCTCAAAAGAGGAGCGACGGAACGGGAACCGGGCCCTGACATCTATTTTGTCTGCCTGGGAAAGGAATCGCGTTCATCCGCGCTCATAATGGCGAGCCGACTGCGGGAAGAGAGAATTACGTGCGACATACGTTTCGAAGAAAGATCATTAAAAGCGCAGATGAGGACAGCCGATAGATCGGGAGCGCGCTTTGTCGCGATCCTCGGTGAGAACGAGTTGAAGAAAGGCGCGTTTGCGTTGAGAAATATGACGACAAAAAACCAAACCGAACTACCGATCGACGGTTATCTGCCGGAGATAAAAAAAGCGATCGCGCGATAAAGATCCGTAAAGGATCGGCGCGGGTATAGAAAAGGGACTGAGAGATGTTACGGACACATACGTGCGGAGAATTGAGAGGTTCTCACATCGGAAAAACGACCGCGCTGTGCGGATGGGTAGGTTCAAGGCGTGACCACGGGAATGTAATTTTCATAGATCTCAGGGACGCGTACGGCGTTACCCAGATCGTGTTCAATCCTCAAGATAACCGGGATCTCCATGAACGCGCCGACAAACTGCGAGGCGAGTATGTTATTCGTGTTGAGGGGCTCGTCCGGGAGCGGCCCGAAGGGAATATAAATGAGAAGCTCGCGACGGGAATGGTCGAGATCGCCGTTACCGCGCTTGATATACTGAATAAGTCCGTAACGCCGCCGTTCGAAGTGCGGGACGATACCGCGGTGACCGAAGAGCTCCGGTTGAAGTACCGCTATCTCGATCTCAGGAGGCCGAGTATGCAGCGAAACCTCCGCTTCCGTCACCGGGCGACGAAACTGATCCGCGAGTTTCTTGATCGCAGAGGATTTGTTGACGCCGAAACGCCGGTCCTTACGAAGTCGACCCCGGAAGGCGCGCGGGATTATCTTGTTCCTTCGAGGGTGAACCCGGGCGAGTTTTACGCCCTTCCGCAGTCGCCCCAGCTTTTCAAGCAGATCCTTATGGTTTCATCGCTTGACCGCTATTATCAGATCACAAAATGTTTCCGCGATGAAGATCTTCGCGCGGACCGGCAGCCCGAGTTTACACAGCTCGACATGGAGATGTCTTTTGTCGAAGAAGAGGATATTTTCGAAGTATCCGAAAGCATAATGCGGCTTCTCTTTAAAGAGCTTCTCGGGGTCGATCTCGCGAACCCGTTTCCGCGGATACCGTATCGTGAAGCGATCTGCCGGTACGGCAGCGACAAGCCGGATACGCGATTTGGGATGGAGCTGACCGATATTACCGGGTATCTCGAGAAGAGTGAGTTCAAAGTTTTTCGGAGCGTTGTCCAGAAGAAGGGGAAGATCCTCGCGCTATGCGCGGAAGGCTCGGGCGGCTGCTCCCGCAGTCAGATGGACGAGCTTATCGTGTTCGCGCGGGACCACGGCGCGAAAGGACTGGCCTATTTCAAGGCGGAGGGGGATACTCTTTCGTCGAATATTGATAAATTCTTCACCAACGATGAGCTTGCTTCGATCAAGGACGCGACCGGAGCGACGTCCGGCGATATGATCTTTATGGTCGCTGATCTGAAGGCCTCGGTCGCCTACGAGGCGATCGCCGCGCTCAGGATCCACCTTGGAACAACGCGCGGATTGATCGATAAAAAGAAATACGAATTTGTGTGGGTCACAGACTTTCCGCTTTTTAAATATAACGCCGATGAGTCGAGGTGGGATTCGGAGCATCATCCGTTTACCTCGTGCCATCCGGATGATACAAGGCTTCTCGAGACCCGAGCGCTGCTTCATAACGCGCGGGCGCGCTCGTACGATCTGGTCGCCAACGGAATTGAGCTGGGGAGCGGATCGATAAGGATACACCGGAGGGACATCCAGGAGAAGATATTCGAGATAATCGGGATATCGGAAGAAGAGGCGGAGAAAAGGTTCGGTTTTCTTCTCGAGGCGTTCAGGTACGGCGCCCCTCCGCACGGCGGCGTCGCGTTCGGGCTTGATCGCCTGATGATGCTGATGACCGGGACGGAAAGCATTCGCGACGTGATCGCGTTCCCGAAGACGCAGAAAGCGGTCTGTCTTATGACTGACGCGCCGTCAGAAGTCAGCGCTCGGCAATTGGATGAATTGGGGATTAGAGTAAAAAAGTAGAGGAGTTACCAGTTGCCAGGTACCAGTTACCAGTAAAAGAAAAAAAGATTTTAATATTACCTAACGGACCATTAATACTGGAAACTGGAAACTTTGGACAGCCAAAAGCTGAGAAAGAGAGGAGAGCATGAGAAACACATTATTGTACGCGCTTATAGTTCCTGTTGCAGGTTCTATAGCTCTGTCCGGATGCACGGTCAGCCCGGTGTATGTTATGGAAAAAGAGAGAGACGACCAGGAGATGGTGAGGGGGAACAGGGGATATCTTCAGGGGGATCCCCCGCCGGCAGAAGAGCGCGCGGGGCTGAAGCGAAGTTTTCTCGCTGTAGACGTCGAGCTCTATGATAAAGAAGAGGCGGAAAAGGCGCGAGAAACGAGCGTCCGGCACAATCAAGAAATAACGAAAGATTCACATCCGGCGGCGGAGCCTCAAAAGCGGACAGCTCCCGTCGCGCCGAAAAAGCGGCCGGTACAACCGAAGCGAGAACAGGAAACGATAAAATAAGAGATATGGAGCAAGAGATCGCGATACGGGATAATTCCGAAGCCCGGACCCTGTTCGGCGTAAGCGATGAAAACTTATCGGTGATCGAGAAGGAATTCAAAGTAAGGGTCATCGCGCGCGAAAATGTTGTAAAAATTACGGGATCGAAAGACGGCGTTACAAAAGCCTCTCGGTTTATCGGGGAATATCTGCTTACCGTTCGAAACGGCGGATGCATGAAACGGCATGAGCTCTTGTATGCGATCAAGGCGATCAAGGTAAACGCAGCGTCGGATCTTCACGATATTTATCTCGACAAGATCGAGATCTCTTCAAAAAGGGCATATATCACCCCGAAGAGCAAGGGACAAAAGCGGTACGTAGACGCCATTCGGAAGCATGATATCGTCTTTGCGATCGGCCCCGCCGGAACGGGGAAAACGTATCTTGCGATGGCGATGGCCGTCAACGCGTTAAAAAAACAGCTTGTCTCCAGAATAATTCTGACGCGTCCCGCCGTTGAGGCCGGCGAGAATCTGGGTTTTTTACCGGGCGATCTGAATGAAAAAATATCACCGTATCTCCGGCCGCTTTATGACGCGCTCTACGACATGATGGAAATCTCAAAGATACAGGACTGTATTGAGCGCGGGATCATCGAAGTCGCGCCGCTGGCGTACATGAGGGGTAGGACGCTGAACGACGCCTTCATTGTTCTCGATGAGGCGCAGAACTGTACACAGGAGCAGATGAAGATGTTCCTGACCCGCCTCGGCTTCGATTCGAAAACCGTCATTACCGGGGATATTACGCAAAGCGATCTGCCGAGAGGAAAACGATCCGGATTGATCCATGTCCAGAAAGTTTTAAAAGGTATAAGCGGGATACAGTTTGTTCATCTGGAGGGAGAAGATGTTATTCGCCATGAACTTGTTCAGGAGATCATCAAGGCGTACGAACGGGTAAAGGATTAGCCGAATGAAGAAGAACGCGGCTCTCAGCGAAGTGCGGAACATGATCATGAAGAACGGCTTCAGGAAGAAGGACGTTGAGTTTTTCAATACGGTAAGCAAAGCCGTTATTTCGTCGCTCTTTTTTCTGTTCGCGATCACCGTTATCTTTACCGGCATGCAGCCGTATTTTACAAAAACGCAGGAAGGCGACATTTCTCTCACGACCGTCTACGCGCCGTTCGACTTCACGTATCCCGGCGATGTCGACGAGGAGAAGATGAAAGTTGCCCGAGAGAACGCCGCTCATGGCGTAACGCCGGTATACAATGTCGATCATTCCGCGAAAGAGGCGGCGATCAAGGACAGCGGGATCCTTTTTGACAGCTTGAGTTCGGTTCAGAACATCGAAGGGGAGGATCTGAAGAGTAGTGTTGAGAGGGTGAAATCAAGTCTTCCGATAAGCCTTTCGGATGAGACGCTCGGTACGCTCCTGGCCGAAAAAGACGTGGTTTCATTGAAGAACGGCCTCGTTAAGATCATGGACAGCGCGTACGCGTCGTATATTATCGACGGAGAGGTGAAGAAGAAGCTGGACGAGTTAAAAAAGAGCCAGATCAACATTCTCGATGTCAAACGCATAGAAGAAAAAAGCGTAGGGTTATCCAATATAGGAAATACGGGTAACGCCAAAAGGTATAAGAGCGAGATCGATCTCATAGCGGGGAATGACTATAAAAAGAAGAGCGCTGTTTCCGAAGTGCTTATAAAGATCATGAAGCCGAACCTGGTCTTTGCCGAAGAGGAGACGAAGGCGCGCCGTGAAGAGGCCGCCAGAAGCGTTCCGCTTGTTCTGAAAAAGTTAACAACCAAGAAAAACGAGATCATTATACGCAAAGGGCAGCGGGTAACGCGGACTCACATCGTCCAGCTGAATCAGCTGAACAGAATGCAGGGCCTGACGAACATAGCTTCGTATTTGATGGGGGTGGCGCTTCTTCTTGTCATCCTGATCGTGATATTCGCGTATTATATGAAGCTGACCGAACCCAAGATCCTTGAAACTCCGAAAGATATGACCCTTATCGCGCTTATTGCCCTCGTCAGCATAACGATCTTTAAGATCGTATCGGCGTTTCCGCTTCCGAGCTATATCGTTCCGTTTTCCGTCTCGACTATGCTGGTCGCTATCCTTGTTTCGACGAACGCGGGCGCTATCGTCGGACTTCTCTTGAGCATTCTGACGGGCATTATGTTCGGAGGAAGGCTCGAGGTCGTCCTTGTTTGCCTTATCGGCGGGCTGGTCGGCATTTACGCGACAAAGAATCTCAGAAGGAGATTCCAGATCGCGGTCGCGGGTATCGCGGTCGGGGTCGCGAACGCTATTGTGATCATATCGCTCGGACTGGTGAATAACCTGAAACCGATGGCGTTCTTCAGCGACAGCCTCTGGGGCATAGCCAACGGCATACTCTCTTGTTTCATCGTGATGGGGCTCCTTCCGGTGCTGGAGCACCTCTTCAAGATAACGACAAATATTACACTCCTTGAGCTATCAGACCTGAACCACCCGCTTCTTAAGGAGATAACGCTCAGCGCGCCCGGCACGTATCACCACAGTCTTCTGGTCGGCAACCTGGCGGAGGCAGCTTGTAAGGAGATCGGAGCGAATTCGCTGTTGGCGCGGATCGGGGCCTATTATCACGATATCGGAAAAATAGAGAAATCGGAATATTTCAGCGAAAACGAAGCGAGTTTCAAGTCCCGGCACGACAACCTGGCTCCGTCGATGAGCTCGCTTATTATTGTGAACCATGTGAAGGAAGGCGTGGAGCTCGCGAAGAAGCACAATCTTAACAAACCGATCATCGACATTATTCAGCAGCATCACGGTACCGGTTTGATGTATTTCTTTTATAAGAAAGCGCTTGACGCATCGAACGGCGATAAGCAATTAAAGGAGGACGAGTACCGGTATCCGGGCCCGAAGCCTCAGACAAAGGAAGCGGCGGTCGTATTGCTTGCGGATTCGGTCGAGGCGTCATCCAGAACGATCAGCGAGCCGACGCCCGGCAAGATCCGGAATTTGGTTCAGAGGATCATAAACAATAAATTTATCGACAAACAGCTGGATGAGAGCGACCTTACGCTGAGAGATCTCTATAAGATATCCGAAAGCTTCGTCAGGGTGCTGATCGCCGCGTTCCATGTCAGGACTGAATATCCCGCCAAGGAAGAGGAAAACAGACTTGTCGTTAACGGTCAGGACAACAAATCTTAATAAGCGGTATGACCTCGATCTTGACGCGGCGGAAAAAGCGGCGAGATGCGCGCTCCGCTATCTCAAGAAAAAGAAATGCTCGCTGGAGATCATTTTTCTCAGCGATGAAAAGATGAGGGCGCTCAATAGAAAATATATGCGCGTCAACCGTTCGACTGACGTTCTCAGTTTCAACATGGAAAGCTCCCGGTTCGGGATCGTGGATTTTTCCGGGTGCATTTTCATATCCTCCGACAAAGCTTCGACGAATTCCTTCCGCTTTGAGACGACCTTCGAAAAAGAGATCATCCTGTATATAATCCACGGCATTCTCCATCTGAACGGTTACGACGATACGACCGCGCGAAAGAGGCGCGCGATGAGCTCAAAAGAGAACGAGATCCTCGGCCTTCTTTGTAAGAAGCCGAGCGTGACGCGGATCTTGAGCCGGGCAAAAAGAGCGGGAAGGGGGCGATCGCGAAACCGATGAAATTGCTGAGTGAAATGAAATTCATCGAAAGCATGAATGCCGCCATCGAAGGTATCGTTCATGTGATCCAGTCGCAGCGCAATATGCGCCTCCATTTTCTCGCGACATTCCTGATCGTCCTTTTTGCTATTTATCTGAATTTTACCGGCATCGAGCTTATGATCCTCTGCGTAACGATCTCAATCGTTCTCTCAGCCGAGATATTTAACACGTGCATCGAGCTTGCGGTAGACATGATACGAACAGAATCGCACCCCGCGGCGAAGATAGTAAAAGATGTGGCGGCCGGCGCGGTGCTATTGACAGCGATCAACGCGATCGTTGTCGGTTATATTTTGTTCACAAAACGGCTGTCGATCAGTGTTGAGGACGGTATTATAAGGCTTCGAAGCGCTCCGTGGCACATTACGTTCATTTCGCTTATTCTTGTATTCGGTCTCGTTATCATCGGGAAGATGGTCTTTTATAAAGGTGAGCTTGGTTTTTTGCGCGGTGGAATGCCGAGCGGGCACGCCGCGCTGGCGTTCTCGATGTGGGCGCTGATAACGTTATTGACGAACAATGAGGCGGCGATGGTCTTGTCGTTCATGATGGCGTTCCTGATAGCGCGGCACCGGGTAAAGGATTTTGTCCATTCGATCTGGGAAGTGGTGGCCGGCGGACTCCTGGGGGCGTTGACAACCGCGCTGATATTTCAATTATTTTTTTAAGATGGCTATACATAAAACCGATGGTGTAGTTCTCAGGCGTCAGGATATGAGAGAAACGAGCCTGATGCTGACGTTCTTTACAAAAGATTTCGGAAAGATCAAGGGGCTCATGAAAGGCGTCAGGGGAGTCCGTGCTCCGCACGGTTCAAGCTGCTTTGAGCTCTTTGCGCTGGATGAAGTGGTTTTTTATGACCGCGCGAGAAGCGACATCTTCACCATTTCTCAGTGTGACCTTAAAGATTACTTTTTCCCGCTCCGGAACAGCCTCGAGCGTCTCGCGTACGCGGCGTATTTTATCGAGCTCCTTGATTCGGTGACGGCGCTCAGTGACAAGAGCGAAGAGATATTCATGCTTTTGCTGAATAGCCTCGAATTCCTCCAAAAAGACGCGAGCGCTCGAAGGGTCGCGAGGGTCTTTGAGATAAAACTTCTGGGGCTCCTCGGCATCATGCCGAACTTGGGCGCATGCCTTCTCTGCGGAGAGAAACAGCTTGCCGTTTCACGCTTCAGCCTCAGGCACGGAGGGATGATCTGCGGGGCCTGTTCGGGGCAAGATACAGCGAGCTACCCGATCCTTCCGGGAACCGTGAGGTTCATCGAGCATGTCAGGGATTCGTCATTCCAGCAGGTTTGGAGGATCAAGGTTTCACAGCGAGTAGGGAAGGATCTCGAATCCTTACTGAGAAGGTTTTTGAGGTTTCATATCGAGCGACGGTTAAAAACGCTCGATTTCCTGAGATCGATCGCTGCCCCATAATTGCGTTTGATTTTTTGAGATGACTATGTTAAAGTACAGAAAATTTAAATGTTCATATAAAGTAATCACCCTGCATAGGAAGATATGATGACGGAAACGAATACACTCGATAGCCTTGAAAAGATCGTTTCGCTTTGCAAGCGGAGAGGATTTATTTTTCAGAGCAGTGAAATATACGGCGGCGCCGGCAGCGTGTGGGATTACGGCCCGCTTGGCGTGGAGCTGAAGCGTAACGTAAAGCAGCTTTGGTGGCAGAGCTACGTGTACGGGCGATCCGACATTGAAGGTATCGACGCGGGTATCCTGATGCACCCGTCCACCTGGGAGGCGTCGGGGCACATTCATAATTTTACGGACACCCTGGTCGACTGCAAAGACTGCAAAAAACGGTTCAGGGTCGACCATATGAAGTCCGATAATTGTCCGGAATGCGGCGGACAGGTTACCGAGCCGCGGCGATTCAATCTTATGTTCAAGGTGCCGATCGGCGCTGTTGAAGACTCGAACAACGTCTCGTATTTGAGGCCTGAGACGGCCCAGGGGATCTTCGTCAATTTTCAAAATGTCGTGATGTCGATGAGAAAAAAGATACCGTTCGGCATCGCGCAGATCGGCAAAGCCTTCCGGAATGAGATAGCCACCGGCAACTTTACGTTCAGGTCCCGGGAATTCGAACAGATGGAGATCGAGTTCTTTGTTGAGCCGGGAACCGATGAGGAGTGGCACCGGAAATGGGTCGAGGAGCGGTACGAATGGTATCTAAAATACGGCATCAGAAAAGAGAAGCTGCGGCTGAGAGAGCACTCCGCAGGCGAACTCGCGCATTACGCGAAAGCCTGCACCGACGTTGAATATGACTTCCCGATGGGGTGGTCCGAGCTCGAAGGGATAGCGAACAGAAAGGACTTCGACCTTACGCAGCACGTACGGGTGAGCGGGAAAGATCTTTCGTACTTCGACGACGAGAAGAAGAGCCGGTATGTGCCGTATGTGATCGAGCCTTCCGGCGGTGTCGACCGGACGGTGCTCGCGTTCCTTGTTGACGCCTATCGGGAAGAGAAGGTAAAGGACGAAAAACGTGTGGTGCTGGCGCTTCACAAAGCTCTTGCGCCGGTAAAGGTCGCGGTTCTTCCGCTGAGTAAAAAGAACCGGGAGATCGTCACGCTCGCGAAAGAGATCGCGAACGGCCTCAGAAAATGCTGGAAAATATGGTATGACGATACCGCTTCGATCGGAAGGCTGTACCGGCGGCAGGATGAGATCGGTACGCCGTTCTGCGTGACCGTTGATTTTGATAGCTTGCATGATAACAAAGTGACCGTGCGCGGCAGGGACACGATGACACAGGAACGGATCCCCGTCGCGGAACTAAAGAGTTACCTGAGCGGACTTTTAGAATAGTCTTTTTCAGCGTAAATCGGAAAAAAGGGGAAGTGATGGGAAAGGCAAAGAAGGGAAAATACGTATATTCATTCGGCGGAGGAAGAGCCGAAGGTACGACTGAGATGAAGAATCTGCTGGGCGGTAAAGGCGCTAATCTGGCGGAGATGGCGGGGCATCCGAAGCTGAGACTTCCGGTGCCTCCCGGTTTTACGCTTACGACCGATGTGTGCGCGCATTATTACAAGAATAATAAGAAATTCCCGGCCACCCTTAAGGGTCAGGTCGATCAAGCGATGACGAAGGTAGAGATATTGACGAAGAAGAAATTCGGAAACGCCGATAACCCGCTTTTGGTTTCAGTAAGATCCGGCGCGAGAAGATCGATGCCGGGTATGATGGAGACCGTTCTGAACGTCGGCCTTACGAAGAGCACGATACCCGGTTTAGTAAAAAAGACCGGCGATGAGCGGTTTGTGTATGACGCGTATCGGCGGCTTATCATGATGTATTCGGACGTTGTCATGGAGAAGTCGCGCGGCATCGAGCCCAAAGAAGGCAAGGGGATCCGCAGGCAGCTTGAGGGGATCATGGATGGCCTCAAGAAGAAAGGGGGATATGCAACGGACACGGACATGACCGCCGATGACTTGAAGGCCCTGTGCGAAAAGTTCAAGAAGCGGGTAAAGGAAGTCTTAAAAATATCTTTTCCGGACGATGCGGACAAACAGCTCTGGGGAGGCATGCAGGCTGTGTTCCAGTCGTGGAACGGAAAGAGAGCGATCGCCTACCGGCGGATCGAGCATATTCCTGACGAGTGGGGGACAGCGGTAAACGTCCAAACGATGGTCTTTGGGAACATGGGCGACAACTCAGCGACCGGCGTCGCGTTCACCAGGAACCCGGGCAACGGCGAAAACCAGTTCTACGGCGAGTATCTTATAAACGCCCAGGGAGAAGACGTCGTCGCCGGGATCCGTACGCCGTCACCGATCAACGATTATTCGAAGTCCGAACAGAACAAGGAACATAATACCCTGCAGCAAAAAATGCCGAGGATCTTTAAGCAGTTAGTGGATATCCGCAAGAGGCTTGAGAACCACTACCGCGACATGCAGGATATAGAATTCACGATCGAGAACGGCGGCCTGTATATGCTGCAGACGAGGATCGGAAAACGAAACGGCCCGGCCGCGATCCGGATGGCCGTCGATATGGCAAAAACCGGCTTTATTTCGAAAGAAGAGGCGATCATGCGCGTGATGCCGGCTCAGTTAGATGAGCTGCTTCATCCGATGATCGAGCCGGTGAATGAGAAGACAATAAAGCCGATCGCGAAGGGATTGCCCGCGGGTCCGGGCGCGGCGACCGGAATGGCGGTCTTCACATCGGATGATGCCCAGACGTGGGCCGCGAACGGCAAGAAGGTTATCCTGGTCCGCGAAGAGACGTCACCTGAGGACGTTCACGGTATGCATTCGGCGGAAGCGATCCTTACCGCGAAAGGCGGCATGACATCGCACGCCGCTCTTGTCGCCAGGGGTTGGGGAAAGTGTTGTATCGTCGGCTGCAACGCTATCCATATCGACGAAGCGAAGAAACAGTTTACCGTAGGCGGAAAAGTCGTAAAGCAGGGCGACTGGATAACGCTCAACGGTACGAAGGGGAATGTATACGAGGGCGAACTTCCCCTCGTTACGCCGGACATCAATCAGGACGTGACGTTACGCGCGTTCCTGAAGATTTGCGACAGTCTCAAGAAGCTCGAGATCAGGACAAACACCGATAGTCCGCAAGACGCGAAGATAGCCCGCGGATTTGGAGCGAAGGGGATCGGGCTTTGTCGGACCGAACATATGTTCTTCGGGCCCGACAGGATCAGGTCGATGCGGAAGATGATCCTGGCGGAGAACGAGAAAGACAGGCAGCGCGCCCTGAACGAGCTTTTGCCGTACCAGAAGAAGGATTTTTTGGGTATCCTGCGCGCGATGGAAGGATTCCCTGTAATTATCAGGCTTCTTGATCCTCCGCTCCATGAGTTCCTTCCGCAGGAAGCGTCGAAGAAGAAGGAGCTCGCGAAGGATCTTAATATAACTCTCGAGAAGCTTGAATCCCGTATTAGCAAACTGCATGAGCTGAATCCGATGCTCGGCCATCGGGGCTGCCGCCTCGGCGTTACGTATCCCGAGATAACAAGGATGCAGGCCAGGGCGGTTTTTGAGGCAGCTGCTGAATTGCGCAAAAAGAAGGTGAGAGCGATACCGGAAGTTATGGTCCCGCTGGTCGGAACAAAAGAAGAAATGAAGAATCAGTACGGGATCATCAAGAGCATCGCTGTTGAGACCCAGAAGAAGACGAAGGTGAAGTTCCCGTATATGATCGGTACGATGATCGAGATCCCGCGGGCGGCGCTCACCGCCGATCAGATCGCCGAGATCGCCGAGTTCTTCTCATTCGGCACGAACGATCTGACCCAGATGACGTTCGGGTACAGCAGGGATGACATCGGCGGGTTCCTTCCCGACTATATTGACAAGAAGATCCTCGCGAGCGATCCGTTCCAGACGATCGACCAGGCCGGCGTCGGTCAATTGATCGCGATGGGTATCAAGAAAGGGCGCTTAACGAGGACGAACCTTGAGGTCGGGATCTGCGGCGAGCACGGCGG
>JBDRSA010000012.1:0-11046 GCA_043825275.1 Candidatus Omnitrophota bacterium | reverse complement strand
CCTTAATGCCGGAGGCTCTCGAGAGCTGGGCTGTCGATCTTTTTGGAAAACTTCTTCCGCGCCATCTGCAGATCATTTATGATATCAACTCCCGCTTCCTGAAAGAAATTTCAAAAAAATATCCGGGTGATAGTGACCGCCTCGCGAGAATGTCGATCATCGAGGAAGGGTACCCAAAAAAGATCCGCATGGGAAACCTGTGCGCCGCTATGTCTTTTTCGGTGAATGGCGTGTCGGCCCTGCACAGCAAACTGATAACATCCAGTCTCTTCAGGGATTTTTATGAGCATATGCCGGGTAAGTTCAACAACAAGACGAACGGGATCACGCAGCGGGCGTGGCTTTTAAAAGCGAATCCAGGGCTCTCCCGGCTTATTACCGAACACATCGGCGATCGCTGGATCACGGATCTCGACCGCCTCAAAAAGCTGATCCCCTTCAAGGAAAAGAGAGATTTTCGTGAGCGGTGGAGGGCCGTAAAACATGACAATAAAAAGCGGCTCGCGGAGTATATACAAAAAACGACCGCTCTTACAGTGGATCCTGATTCGCTCTTTGACGCTCAAATAAAGAGGATGCACGAATATAAACGGCAGATACTTTTCGGATTTTACATCATCTCGCAGTACATAAAGATAAGGAACGATCCGAACGCGTTCCTTCAGCCGCGGACTTTCATCGCGGCGGGAAAAGCGGCGCCCGGGTATTTCATGGCCAAATTAAGCATTAAGTTCATCAACAGCATCGCCGATGTCATCAATAACGACAAGCTGGTCAGCGACAGGATCAAGGTGGTATTTCTTGAGAATTACAGCGTTTCGATCGCGGAGATGATAATACCGGCGAGCGAGCTGTCCGAGCAGATCTCCACCGCCGGCACCGAAGCGTCGGGGACGAGCAACATGAAATTCATGCTCAACGGCGCGCTTACGATGGGGACGATGGATGGAGCGACCATAGAAATAGCTGAGCTTGTCGGCAGTGATAATATCTTCCTGTTCGGATTAAAAGCTGATGAGATCACGAGGCTCAGGAATGAAGGGTATCATCCCCGGGATTTCATTCAGCGCTCTCCGGTACTCAGGGAGGTCATAAAACTGATCGAGAGCAACCATTTTTCCCGGCGCTCGCCGGGCATCTTTGATCCGATCATACGGTCGATATCCGACTCCGATCCTTTCTTCCTGTGCGCCGATTTTGATCCGTATCTTCAGGCGCAGGAGAGCGCCGGAAAAGCGTACCAGGACAGGGAGCGATGGACGGAACGATCGATCATGAACGCCGCGAACACAGGTAAATTTTCTTCCGACCGGGCGATCCGTGAATACGCCGAAGATATCTGGAAGATAAAATTATAAGAACATACGCGGCATTGAACCGCCGCGCCCTTTTTCGACCGGAAGAAATCAGGTCAAAACGCCCCGCCCCTATAACAGAAATGGGCAAAAAATGCCGGCTTGTGGTGTCAACCTGTACAGCGGAAAACTGCCCCTCGCATAAAGAGAAGTGAATGCTTCGGGGAACCGATCTTGCCGGATGCATAATTGACCCTGACGCCGCGGATCAGCCGAAGGAGAATTTTTTTACTAGCCGCGCAGTTTTATGGCAAAAGATGAAACTGCAAAAACCGTACATCGAAGAATGGAGCAATGATCATGCCTGATACGTTACAACCCCTTATGATAGGGGATCTGGAGATAAAAATACCGATCATTCAAGGCGGCATGGGAGTTAAAGTGTCTACCGCCGCTTTGGCCGCCGCGGTCGCGAATTGCGGCGGCGCGGGAACGATAGCCAGCGTGGGCCTTGCGTATGGCGCGGATGAAACGAAGACGACGTATGTTAAAGCTTCGATAAAAGCGCTGCGGGACGAGATACGTCAGGCCAAGAAACTGACGCAAGGGGCTGTCGGCGTAAACATAATGGTGGCCCTGAGCAACTACGAAGATCTGGCGCGGACCGCCGCGGAAGAGAAGACAGATTTCATTATTTCGGGAGCGGGCATGCCTTTAAGCCTGCCGGAATACGCCAAAGGGGCCTCGATAAAACTCATACCGATCGTTTCATCGGCAAGGGCGGCGGAGATCATATTGAAAACATGGAAGAGGCGCTACGATCGCCTGCCGGACGCCATTATTGTGGAAGGCCCGATGGCAGGCGGTCATTTAGGATTCAGGCTTGAAGATCTGAAACAAGATAAAGCCGAACCCCTGGAAAAGCTGGTGGTAGAAGTTATAAAAGCGGCCGAAGAGTATACGGGCGAAGGGCGCGCGGTTGTTCCGGTAATAGCGGCAGGAGGGATATTTGACGGAAAAGATGTCGCGAGATTCCTTACATTGGGCGCGCAAGGGGTTCAGATGGCGACCAGATTTGTCGCCACTTTTGAGTGTCCTGTTCCGGATGGATTTAAAGAATTATATATAGCGGCCAAAGAAGAAGACGTCGTTATCATCGACAGCCCTGTCGGTATGCCGGGAAGAGCGGTAAAGACCGAGTTTGTTAATAGAATAATGCGCGGTGAAAAAATACCGTTTCAATGCAGCTATCGGTGCCTCAGAAGCTGTGATCCTCAAACTGTTCCCTATTGCATAGCCAGGGCATTATGCAACGCTGTGATCGGCGACCTGGACAGCTCGGTTGTGTTCGCGGGAAGCAACGTCGCGAAGGTGAAAAAGATCGTATCAGTAAAAGAACTCATGGATGAGATCGTACGTGAGACGATCGAAGAGCTGCATAAGAAATAAGAAAGATCCCGGAGCGCGGTACGTAACCCACCCCCGCCGCCAACGGTAAGAGTTCCGGCCAACCCCTAAACTCCTCCAAAAAATCGCGCGCCGCTTCTCCGGAGGAGACGATCTCGGCCAGCGGTTTCAGGTCCTCGCCGGGGATAACCCGGATACGCTGCTGAACCTGACCATAACGGAGTGGGAGAACGCCCTCGGCTTGTCTCCTTTAAAAGAATGATCCCATCGGAAAGTTCACCGCTATGACCTATAAAGAATTTGAAGATCTGGCTATCGAGGCCCTAAAAGGGCTCCCGGAAGAATTTAAGAACGAGCTCCAGAATGTCGATGTCGTCATAGAAGACGAGCCCGATATGGATGCCGCCAGGAAGCTCGGGCTGGGAACGAGAGGACGCCTCCTGGGGTTGTATCAGGGCGTCCCGCTTAAAGACAGGACCCATTATTACGGCATGGTAATGCCTGATAAGATCACGCTCTATAAGAAAAATATCGAACTGGCATGCCGGATACAAGGGGTAGACGTTCGCGACGAGGTGCGGCATGTCGTTCAGCATGAGATCGCGCACCATTTCGGCATATCCGATGAGCGCTTGAAAGATCTTGATATATATTGATCCCGGTTATTGCAGCGGGGACGTTGCAGCGAGGACGTTCCCCAAGGTGCCGCCCTTTCGCGTTCTAACTAGAGGCCATCTCATAAATATCTGTGATGGCCTCGTATTGCGACGAAGCCAGCGGCCTCGCCGCTAGGCGGGCAATCTCCGAGCCTGCCTGCCGGCAGGCAGGTTTCACTCCGTTTTCGCGGGGCTCGCAATTACTATTTGCTGATAAACGCAGATCTTATAATCTAAGCTGAATACATCAAAAGATAATCGCGACAAGGTATCCTGAGGCGCGATAGATCGATTCTATTCTATCGATTTGACTCCCACCGGTTTATGCGGTATATTTATTGTTACCCAATATATCGCCATGGGCTTCAATGATATTTATTTAACGGCAGCGAGGAGCAGGGGGAAATACCGCCGGTCATGTCCGGATCGTTCCGTTTGTTGTCAAAAACCAAAGGAGGGGAACAAATGAAGATGGTGACGCGCAGGATGAAAGCTGTTTTTGCGGTGCTGCTTCTGACAGTAACGGTTCTTTTCGCGGGTACGGTCTGCGCGGAGAATGCCAGCCATAAGCCGATAACAGAGGAACTCATAAGCTTAACGGAGAAGAATCCGGAGATCCGGGGCATGCTCGAACGATCCATCGCGGAAGCGAAAAAGATCAATCCTGACCCGAAAACGAATCCTGTCCAGAGTCTGCCGGACTATTACGATTTTATCGACAGCGCGTCTGAGATCATCCCGCAGGAAGTGCTCGACAATCCGTCCGACCTCACGCGCGATCAGATAATGCAGAGCCTCTGCTACTTCTATTTTCTGGTCAGCCAGCCTCTGCCTGAATTGGAAGGCAAGGGTCTCTTTAAGAATTCGATACAGTATTACGGGCCTTTTTCTTCATGGCTGGTCAGTTACGCCGAGGCGTGGGGGGCGTTCCTCGAAACCGAAGATTCATGGAGCGAAAAAACGCATCAGGAGTTTTACCAAGACCCGCATTTCGGCTTGCAGGAGGACTGGTATGAGCCCGCGTCTAACTGGAAGACCTTTAACCAATTTTTCTCCAAATATTTAAAATCAAAAGACAGACGGCCGATAGCCTCACCTGACGATCCGTCTGTTGTTGTCGCGCCGGCCGATTCGGTGCCTCAAGGAGCGTGGGAGATCGACGCGAATTCAAATATCAAAGTAGAAGATGGACTGCAGATCAAGCTCGTGAAATATTACAATGTCAATGATCTACTCGGCGAGGATAGCCAATACAAAGATGTTTTTGCCAGCGGCACGCTCACGCATACGTTCCTGGATGTGTTCGACTACCACCGCTATCATTTTGCCGTCGGCGGAACGGTCAAAGAAAAGAATATTATTACGCAGAATGTCGCTTTAGAGGTGTCCTGGAGCCCGGAAGAGGGAAAATATGGCCCGATCGATTCTACCGGCTGGCAATTTACCCAGACCCGCGGCGTCGCGATCGTGGATACCGGGAAATACGGCTTGGTGGCGCTTATCCCGATGGGCATGGCGCAGGTATCTTCCGTTAATTTTGAAGGTATTGTCCGGCCGGGTATCACGCATAATAAAGGCGATATGCTCGGGAACTTCCTGTTCGGCGGCTCCGATTTCATTATACTCTTTCAGGAGAAGGCCGGATTTGAGATCACCGCGGAAGTTAACAAGCATCTCCTCATGGGTGAAAAATACGGCGTTATGAAGGGACAGACTGAATAGGCTGAAAGTATATAAAAAAAAAGGGGGGGAGTTATGAGGCCGTCGGAAGAGAAACGGTACGAGGGACTCAGCCCCTTTGAGCTAAAGAATAAGCTTATTCAAATAGCCCAGACGCGTCATGAGCGCATGATGCTGAACGCAGGCCGTGGAAACCCGAACTGGGTGGCGATAACGCCGCGTCACGGGTTTTTTCAGTTCGGTCTTTTTGCCCTCGAAGAATCCCAGCGTAAACCTCACCGGCCCGGATTGGGCGGCGCGCCCGAGAAAGCGGGAATAGCGAAACGCTTCGAAGAATTCCTTACCAAGAAGAAAGATCTCCCCGGCGTTACGTTCCTGCGCGACGCCTTCGCCTATGTGCGTGATACGCTCGCCATCGATCCGGACGAATATATCGCTGAGATGGCCGACGCGATCCTTGGCGATCATTATCCGATGCCGGACAGGATGCTTGCTTTGAGCGAGAAGATCGTTCCCCGGTACCTCGAGCAGGAGAAGTGCGTGGGGAAGGGCTCTTCCGGGAAATTCGATCTCTTTCCGACCGAAGGCGGGACCGCCGCGATGGATTACATATTTACAAGCCTGATGGAGAACAAGCTTCTTCATAAAGGCGATACGATCGCTCTCGGGACGCCGATATTCACTCCGTATATAGAAATACCCCGCTTAAACGATTATGAATTCATCGAGCTTGAAGTGCGGCAGGATGAAAACTCCGACTGGCAGTATCCCGATTCGGAAATCGAGAAGCTCGCCGACCCTAAAGTAAAAGCTTTTTTCCTGGTAAACCCGTCAAATCCCACCTCGGTCAGCATGCAGGAAGAGACGCTCGCGAAGATCGCCGAGCTGGTCCGGACCAGGCGAAAGGACCTGATACTTCTTACCGACGATGTGTACGGGACATTTGTCAACGGATTCAAGTCGCTCGCGGCGATCGCGCCGCAGAACACGATCCTGGTCTATTCCTTCTCGAAGTATTTCGGCGCGACCGGCTGGCGGCTCGGTGTGATCGCTATCCACGAAGAGAATGTTTTCGACGCGAAGATCTCAGGCCTTCTGGAAAAAGATAGAAAAACCCTTCACGAACGGTATGGCACGGTCACTTTAGATCCTGATAACATGAAACTTATCGACAGGATGGTGGCCGACAGCCGGTCCGTCGCGCTTCACCACACCGCGGGCCTTTCGACCCCGCAGCAGGTTATGATGGTCTTTTTTTCGTTATACTGCCTTATTGATAAAAAAGGGGAGTATAAAAGACTGGCGCAGGATATTGTCGCGCGCCGGTTCAGGACCTTGTATACCGCTCTGGGGATCCCGCATCCGGAAAATAAGTATGACGCGCATTATTATACGACGATCGATATTCTCAAGCTCGCGAAGGCGAGATACGGGCAGGAATTCGCCGATCATTTAGCGGGAAGCTATGAGCCGATCGATTTTGTGGTGCGGCTGGCGGAGGAAAAATCGGTCGTTCTGATGGACGGCGGCGGATTCGACGCGCCGAACATGTCCGTCCGTGTTTCGCTCGCCAATCTGCCCGACGCGGCCTACGGAACTATCGGTACAGGTATCAGTGATCTGCTCGATGTTTACCATAAGCGATGGGGGAAATAATGGCGCACTCTTTTGTCGATATATGCCGCCAGTATCCTCAGATCGCGGTCTTTCTCGCGCTCGCCATCGGCTACTACGTGGGGAAGATAAAGATATTTGGATTTAATCTTGGCTCGACCGCTGGCGTGCTTATCGCCGCGATCGTGATCGGGCAGATGAATATTGTGGTAACGCCGCTCTTGAAGACGGTTGGCTTCGCGTTATTCATATTCTGCATAGGGTATAAGGTAGGGCCGCAATTTTTCGGCGCGCTGAAGAAGGAGGGGCTCAAATATATATGGCTCTCTCTCTTTGTCGCTCTGATCGGCCTGGTAACGGCGCTCTGCCTGGGAAAACTGTTCGGTTTCGATAAGGGCACCACCGCGGGACTCCTCGGCGGGGCGATGACACAATCCTCGGTGATCGGTACTGCTGAGGGGGCCATACGACACTTGTCGATAACTTCCGCGCAGCAAGCGACCCTTGAAAGCAATGTCGCCATCGCCTACGCCATAACGTATATTTTCGGCGTTGCCGGTGTGGTGGTCTTCTTCAAACTGGTTCCGCGTATCATGAAGATAGACCTGAAGGAGGAAGCGAGAAAACTGGAACGAGAAATGTCCGGGAATACCGACGATATTGAGAAGAGTCCGGAGCTCTTCAGCTGGTATAAACAGCTGAATTTACGCGCTTATCGTATCGCGAATTCAGGGATTCCGGGAAAGACGGTGAAAGAGCTGGAGGCGATGTTTCCCGGCAAAGCTGCTGTAGACGCAATAAAACGTTCAGGGTCGTGCATTGATCCGGCGCCCGGCACTGTATTGGAAGCCGGCGATATCGTGGCCATTGTAGGAAATCGCGGAGAATTTTTGAAGGCGGATGAGATGATCGGGCCCGAAGTTAACGATAGAGGTGCCGTGGACCTAGTCGGTGAGATCCTGGATATCTGTGTTCTTAATCGTCAGGTCATTGGAAAGACGCTCGGTGAGATCAGCAATGAGCATGGCCACGGGTGTTTTTTAAGGAAGATCGCACGCCAGGGGCATGAATTGCCGCTTGCCAGAAATACTGTTGTTCACTCGTGCGATGTTCTGCAGGTAGCCGGCTCGAAAAAAGATGTGGAAAAGATGGTCACCTATCTCGGATATCCCGAACGCCCGACCGTGGCCACCGACCTGATCATGGTCGGTATCGGCTGCGTGCTGGGCACATTGCTCGGCCTGGTGTCCGTAAAGGTCGCGGGGATACCGATCACGCTGGGAATTGGCGGCGGGGTCCTGGTGTCCGGGCTTCTGTTCGGGTGGCTCAGGACCGCTCACCCGACCTTTGGGCAGATCCCCGGCGGGGCGCAGTGGGTCTTCACCGATTTCGGATTGAATGTCTTCATCGCCTGCGTTGGACTTACCGCCGGCCCGAAAGCGCTTCACGCCATCGCGACGACCAGCGGCTCTATCTTTATCGCGGGCGCGATCCTTTCGCTGGTGCCGCACATCGCGGGCATCGCATTCGGCAGACTGGCGCTGAAACTGAATCCGGTCCTTCTGCTCGGCGCGCTTACCGGAGCGGGGACAGTTACGCCGGCGCTCAACGCGTTAAAAGAGGAATCGGACAGTTCGATACCCGCCCTCGGTTATACCGTTCCCTACGCGTTTGGGAACTTCATCCTTACCATTTGGGGCACCGTGATCGTGAATGTGATGTGAATTCGTTGAAAAATATCTTTTTCAACGAATTCATCCTGAGCGATCCTGAGCGAGGGATTGATTTTTCAATCCCGAGTCGAAGGAGAGTCGAAGGATCTCATTCAAGAATAAGTGCGGAATGCCATTTAGGGTTTTGATTTTCTGGAACGTGAGAGACTCAGGGTTGTCGTTCCCGTTTTCCTTTTTTGTCATCCTCGCGCCGCGCCCGCCTCAAGCGGGAAAGCGGGGAATGACAACTAAAAGTCACGGTTTGCATCGGGGCGTTATTTCGGGTATGCTTGTATATAAATAAAAACGGAGGTGGAATATGAAATTGGATATAAAAGCGTTCGCCCTCGCGGGCGGGATCTTGTGGGGTGCCAGCCTCTTTTCGTTGACATGGTTCGCTATTCTCGGATACGGCAGTTTAGACGCTGCCGGCATCGCGAAGGCGTATTATATCGGCTATTCGGTCAGTCCGGCCGGCAGTCTTATCGGCGCCGTCTGGGGATTTTTCGACGCGGGTATAGGATGCGCCTTATTGGCGCTGCTCTATAATAGATTCGCCCGGAAATAGATTTCGAAGCGTAACACAGAACATCTTATGTATTGGTAAGGTTCACACTTCAGGCAGACCAAAAGCCCGCCTCCTATCGTAGAGCTTCCCCTTTTTGCGGAGCGCCACCCCACGGATCATCCTGTTTGAAAGATAAGTTATTTTGACACCGCGGTGAAAATCTGTTTAAATATACTGTATGGCATTGCGAAAGATCGATAGTGTGTCGGTTGTCATAATAATTCTCGGTTTCGTCGCCACTGTCCTGGAAAACGGGGCAAACCAGGCGTATGCCGTTATCCGCGCGGGGCACATCATCGACCTTGCCATCTTTCTCCTGTTTGTATCGATCTACGCGCTGAAATGTTTCCGGGCGCCGGATAAGAGAGCCTATTTTAAAAAGAACATCCTTGAGACGTCCTTTATTGCCGCGTTTCTTTTGGTCTTTGTTTACGGGAAGAACAGCTTCTTTTTCACCGGTCCTCACGCCTGGCATCATATCCCGTCCAAAGTAGCCGTAGTACTCAGCATCTTTACGATCTTTAAGGTGTTGTTCCAGGTAAAAAAGCTGAGCGACTATTTCCGCAATCTTACGACCCATCCGGCGCGGACGATCATGTCCAGTTTTCTTGTCGTGATCATCGTGGGCACCTTTCTTTTGATGGTGCCGCTGGCGACGCCGGGCAATTCGCGGATAGGGTTCGTCGACGCCCTGTTTACGGCGACATCCGCGACCTGTGTGACCGGCCTTACCGTTATCGATACGGCGTCAAAATTTTCCGTCTTCGGCAAGACGATCATCATGCTTTTGATACAGATCGGCGGCCTCGGCATCATGATCCTGGCCGTTTTTGTCGTCTTCCTTGTGGGCCGCAAGCTGTCCTTGCGGGATAAGCTGACCATGTCCTATATGCTGGACGAGGAAGACTCGAGGAACATCGCGGGAACGATAAAGAGCATCGTCGTATTAACATTCGCGATCGAGCTTTGCGGCGCGATCCTCTTATGTTTTGTTTTCAGGGGTGCCGTTACCGGGGTAATGAAGACCGTCTTCTATTCTTTGTTCCACGCCGTTTCGGCCTTCTGTAACGCGGGTTTTGCGCTCTTCCCCGGCAACCTCGCGCGGTTCCGGTCCTCTCTTGCCGCCAACGCGGTTATCGCCGGGCTTATTATCGCCGGGGGCATCAGCTTCAGCGTTATCGTCAATTCGTACCGGAATATCTCAGGCACGGTCAGGAAGGCGATCTTCAGGCGGAACCTGAAAACCGAGAAGCTGAACCTCAATACGATGGTTGTGCTCACGACGACGGCTATCATGATCGTGGCGGGGACGCTGCTGATCTATAAGTTCGAACACAGGACCATGCTTCTTCCGCTTGACATCACCACGCAGTACCTTATGGCGTTCTTTCAGTCGGTCACCCTGCGGACGGCGGGCTTTAACACGATGGACATATCGGGGCTCACCAACGCCACATATCTTCTGATGATACTCTTTATGTTCATCGGCGGCGCTTCGGGCTCGACCGCCGGAGGCATCAAGGTCAACAGCCTTGGTATTCTGTGGGCGTACGTACGGTCCGTCTTTACCAATAAAGACGATGTCGTATTGCTGAAACATACGATACCCCAGAGCCTGATCAACCAGACCTTTCTGGTCATCGTGTCGTCGCTGGGTGTCGTGTTTTTCGGGGTGCTGCTGCTGTCTTTCACCGAGCGCGTGAAAATGATCAGGATCATTTTTGAGGCGGTTTCCGCCTTCGGGACCGTGGGACTTTCCACAGGAATCACGCCTGAGCTTACCACATTCGGGAAAATGGTGATCATCGTTCTGATGTTTATCGGGAGAATAGGGCCGTTGACCGTTATTATGGCTCTCTCCAGGCAGACAGCGCGGCACCGGATACGGTATCCGGAAGGTAAGATCAATATCGGATAAGAGATACTCAAGGAACAACAAAAGGAGATCCGCTATGGAACGGGAAAAAGAAAAGGTATTCGCTGTTTTTGGCCTGGGAATGTTCGGCCTTGAGATCTGTAAGGTCCTCGCCGAGAAAGGCAACAAGGTGATAGCCGTCGACAAAGACCAGGGAGTGATCGAGCGGGTGAAAGATCTGGTCATGCAGGCGGTCCTG
>JBDRSA010000011.1:0-2693 GCA_043825275.1 Candidatus Omnitrophota bacterium | reverse complement strand
GGTTATCCTCAACAACTAATATAGTCTTTTTATCATTCTTCACCATGTCTTTATCCCCGCTATAGTATGCCGCATATCCCGCGTTACGCTCTATTTTGGTATGGTGAACGTAAAAAGGCTCCCTTTTCCTAATTCGCTCTCTACCCAGATTTTTCCGCCGTGCGCTTCAACCGCCATCTTACAAAAGGTAAGGCCCAAACCCCGGCCCATCTTCGCCTTCCCGGTTTTTACCTGGGTAAATTTATCAAATACCCTGTCCAGATATTCTTTCGGAATGCCCTCCCCGGTATCCTTTACCTGAACATGGAAATTATCATTATCTTTGTCGTATTTCGTCCTCACCGTAACAGTTCCTTTTGAAGGCGTAAATTTCAGCGCGTTGCTAATAAGATTACCGATAACGCGCCTTATGAGTTCTTTATCGGCTGAAATCTCCGATAAGACTTCGGAGATCTCCAGAGACAGAACTTTATCCTGGTCAACGGCGACGGCCCTCATCTGATCGGTTATTTTTTCCGCCGCTTTGCTTAAATTAAAATTTTCATATTCGAGCCGCATCTTACCTTCTTCCATCCTGGTGATATCAAGAAGGTCACTTATCATCTTTTGCAGATCCCGGCTGGCCAAAAAAGCCTCGTTAATGTTGTTGTTCCGCTCCTCTGTGGAATTCTCCTCGGCTTCCATCTTGAGCAATTGGATACGCCCGGAGATTACCATAAGCGGGTTATTCATGTCATGGACGATCATCTGCGTAAGATTGTCTTTCATCTTTTCAAGCTCTTTTAATTTCTCATAGCTGCCCTCCAGTTCATCGCGCAACGTCTTTATCCTGAGAAGCGAACGCACCCTCGCCAGGAGCTCATCTTTGTCGAATGGCTTACTGATAAAGTCATCACAACCCGCCTTGATCCCCCTTATCCTGTCTTCGGTTTCTTTAAGCGCGGTGACCAAAACGACCGGTATCAGGCGGGTTCTCTCATCGGCTCTCAGTTTTTCTGTTACCTCAAAACCATCCATCCCGGGCATCATAACATCAAGGAGCATTAGATCTACACTTTTTTTCTCAATAATTGTTAACGCTTCGCGCCCGTTACCCGCTTTCATAACTTCATACCCAAGCGGCAGAAGGTATGCTTCGAGCAATTTTACGTTTTTTTGCTCATCATCGACGACTAAGATCCTGGCTGTGTCCTTCATCTTCCCTCCGGAGTCGAGCAAGACGTTCTACAGAATATATTAACGCGCAGAGAGTTACAAAACAATTCCGGTAGGACGCGTCTGTTCTGTATCTCTTATTCACATATCTTAAGTATATATAAACATCGTGTATATAGTCAAGTCGGTCGAAATATCTTATTCTTTAAGGAACGTCCCTGTTGTCTATCCCCTCCTGCTTCGATCGAGCAGGGTGAGCGTTTCTTCGTGGGCTTTGAGCGTGGAGTTGATATCCTTCATCGTGTGAGCGGCCGACACGAACATCGCCTCGAACGGTGACGGAGGAAGATAGACGCCCCGTTTGAGCATCTCTCTGAAGTAAAGCGCGTATCGATCGCGATCCGAAGCGCGCGCTCCGTCATAATTTTCTACGTGGATATCGGTAAAAAAGACGGTTAACATGGAGCCGACACGTGAACAAGTAGCCGGCACCTTCGAAAGATTCGCGGCTTCGATAATGCCTTTTTCCAATAAAGCCGATCTTTCTTCAATATCGGCATATATCTTCTTGTCCGACAGTATCTTCAGCGTCTCAGCTCCCGCTGCCATCGCGACCGGATTTCCCGATAATGTCCCCGCTTGATAGACCGGGCCGCGCGGCGCGATATAGTTCATAATCTTCCGCATCCCGCCGTACGCGCCGACGGGAAAACCGCCGCCGATTATTTTTCCGAGACACGTAAGATCGGGCGTAATACCGTATAACGCCTGAGCGCCGCCTGGCCCGACCCGGAATCCCGTCATCACCTCATCGAAAACAAGCAGCGTTTTTATTTTTTTCGTCGCGGTTCTCAAAAGCCGTAAGAAATCTTTGTTTGCCGGGACAACGCCCATATTACCGGCGACCGGTTCGATGATTACGCAGGCGATCTCATCAGCGTATCTATCCATGGCCCGCGCGAACGCCGCGCTGTCGTTATACGGAAGGACGATCGTATCGGCGGCCAGGCGTTTCGTGACGCCGGCCGAGCAAGAAATGCCAAGCGTAGCGGCGCCGGATCCCGCCTGTACGAGAAGGCTGTCGCAATGGCCGTGATAACATCCTGAGAATTTGACTATCTTACCGCGCCTTGTATACGCGCGCGCGAGGCGGATCGCGCTCATGGCCGCCTCGGTGCCGGAATTGACGAACCGCATCGATTCGATCGACGGCATCGCGCCGGCTATGCGCCTGGCGAGCTCGGTCTCGAGTTCCGTCGGGGCGCCGAAACTGGAGCCTTTCCCAACGACGTCCCGTATCCTCTTCACCACTTTGGGGTGACTATGCCCCAGAATAAGCGGCCCCCAGCTCATGACGTAATCGATGAACTCATTGCCGTCCGCGTCATATATTCTGCTTCCCCGCCCTCTCCGAATAAAAAGCGGATCACCCCCCACCGCCTGAAACGCGCGGACCGGGCTGTTGACCCCGCCGGGGAAGTAGCGCTTGGCTTCTCTAAATAGTTTGCGTGATTGAGTATGTTTCATTGCATCGGATT
>JBDRSA010000010.1:0-3051 GCA_043825275.1 Candidatus Omnitrophota bacterium | reverse complement strand
GTCAACTGCTCTACCAACTGAGCTAACGGCCCATGAATGCCAATTCCGATATAGCAACGCTTAAGTTTAGATATTCTAACATAATCTTTTTTTCTGGTCAATATTATATTAACATTAACCCAAAATCCGAATTATGCGGGCGAAAACGTTCGCTTTAGGTGCTCTTTCCACCGCTTTTCAACAGTTTGGATCCCAAATGGCAAAACATCTTCGATCGCGTTATAGAGGTGGCGCCCCGCTCCGAGTCTCCGCAGTATAGCGTTAAGCGTAACGAGACCCCATTGCTGTTCAATGAACGATACGATCGAATACGCGTATAAGTAATACACCCCCATGTCGCTTTGACTGTTGTTCATGAAAGCGCTTTCAAGGTAGGCAAACGTAAGCATATCCTCATTTTGGAAAAAATGATCCTTCAGATTGGCAACGGGTATTTCAGCGATACTGCGCTCTTCAAACACCGCCAGGCCTTCGTTGAACCATCTCGGACAGTTGTTGTTCGTTACCGCCGATATGATCGCGTGCGCGTACTCATGGACGATATACCTCCGCATATCTCTCTGGGGGAGCCCCGGCTCGTGAACAGGCAGCCGTATCTTTCCGTCGAAGAATGCCGCGACAAAATACGGCTGCCGGAATAGTTCCCGAAAGGTTCGCTCTGAATATAGATGAACCGCAGTCTGCTTCGGGAGATAGTAGTCGAAATCCTCTCCGACATTTTGATACGCCTCTTCGAGGATATCTTTAAATTTTCCAGAGTCAACCTCGAGGCCTTCCTCGATCTCGAGGATAAAATTCCCGGACAAAAAGCTTTCAGACGACCGATCAAGCTCAAGCTCCTTGCGGGCCTTCCCGATCTTTTCGTTCAGAGCGGCAGCATCCCCTTCTTCATCATCGCCAATATCGCTCCAATACGCGATGGCAAGCTCAAGCTCCGACCGTCGATAGTAAATATCTCCCAAGAATTCTAATACTCTCCTGTCTTTCTTGAGCTGTTTGGCTTCGGTAAGATAGAGAACGGCGGTTTGGAAATCATCGCGGTTATACGCCTCGATAGCGCTTACGAACAACATCCTCGACAGCCGCTCTTTCAGGCTTCGCGATCTGCCGCTTACCATACGCGCTTTCCTGAGCGCAAAAAGCGCGGTTGCGTAATCCTTCTCTTCCGCGGCGCGCGACGCCTTATGCAGATAGGCGGATGTCAGGTTCTTTAAGACGTTGGGCCTCTGTATGCCGATGTCGTACGCTTTCTCGAGCACATCGATCGCGCGATCGGTTTGTTCATTACGCAGAAGATCCCCGGCGTAGATGGTGTATCCGTTGACAAGATGCGAGCGTATCGAGTCATTCCCGGGCGCGATACCGTACGCTTTTTCAAAACTCCTGACACCGTTCGCGTAATCTTTTTTCTCGAGGTATTCGTTACCTTTGCGCACATACTCAAACGTTCCGACCTCTCTTCTCCCGCAGGAGCATCCGATCATAAGCGCGGATATAATAACCGGCGTAACAAGCCAAACGGTCGATTTCATCGCAGGAACAGACCCTTCAGAAGGAAATAAACGCCTAATACGATAAGAAGGAACGACAGAAGACAGATCGCGGTCCTGTATCTTTTGTCATTAAGATAAACTTTTCCTTTTTCAACAGCATAGGATATCGATCCGTACCATACGATATCCGCCAGCCAGTGCCCCGCGACGAGCGTAACGACTCCCGCAACACCCGCCATCGATGCCTCAAGAAGGGTCGAAACCCCGATCGTCGCCCACCATATGATAAATCCGGGGCTGGTAACGCTGAAAAGCGCTCCTCCCACCACCGCCTTTTTCCGGACATGTTCATCGGGCTCTATTCCCTTGAGTGTAAATTTTCCGGCATTACGCAGAAGAAGAGCGCCCATGACAACAAACGCGATCCCCCCGGTAACGGATATCGCGAATAGCAGCGCTCGAGACAAGAGAAGCGACTTGAACCCAAGAACTATGACCATGACGATGGCGAGCTCAACCAAAATATGGCCGCCCATCACTCGAATACCGGCATGCTTGTCGGTTCTGAGCGTTTCCGAGACCGTAAAGAACGTCAGCGGGCCGGGGATCATCGCTCCCGACAACCCGATAGTGAACCCTGTGAACAATAGAAAGAGAATGTCCATTATTGATCCGGCGCCGTCTTTGCGCTATTGGTCCGTTTTTCTCCTGCCCTTTCCGTGTCTTTTTTCGATACCGCTTCTGCGTTCAGGTTCTTTGTAATTACGATCGATAAATCTTCTTCTTGAAAGTTCTCTGCGAGTTGATCGTACCCTTCGCTCTTTCTGTGTCCCTGCTTCATTCTTTTCCATTCGATACCGCCTCCCGGAGAAACGGTCCTTACAACAACCGCTCTCGCTCTCGAATTTCGGTTTTCTGTTATTGGTCAGTCGATCTTCGGCCCTTGCCATATCTTCTCGGCTGATCATTTCTTCTCTCCGAATTTTTCCGCTTTGGATCATTAACCACCCTCCGGGTCGGAAGCTTTCTTCTGACAGCTCCGCCTCTCTTATCGATCCATACATCTTTCTTTTCCTTCATTCTCCTCCTCATTGAACCCGAACTCGATCAAGCCCTCATTCAGGTTTTCTTCTGTCCTGCCCCGATCTTCTTTCGCGACCGCTTCTTCTATTCTGTCCTTTGTACTTTTTGCCTTCAACCATCCTGCGGTCACTTTCCGACCTTCGGTCTTTTTTTACGTCTTTTTTTGAGCTATCCATAGATCGCCTCATTTTTTTATTAATTGTTAGGATAACCTCGATTTTCTTTATTATATATCAGCGAAACAAATAAATAAACTGATTTATAGAAGGCAATCATCTGACCATACCGCTAAAATCATCGCGCGCGATCTATCCCCTACGCCGTCATTCTATAAGTTCCAACAGCTGTACATCTTCTATCTCAACAGGCGATTCTCTGTTTCCCGCACGTTCCACTATGCGCAGGTCTGTCAAGTCATCACCCAGAAGCCACCGCGGATCCGCGCCGAGCGGGATAAGCGCGTCAGTCTGGTTTA
>JBDRSA010000009.1:0-5893 GCA_043825275.1 Candidatus Omnitrophota bacterium | reverse complement strand
GCCGACATGGGCTGAAGTGAACTTGAAAGCCCTGCATTATAACATAAACGAACTGAGAAAGATCGTTGGTAAGACGGTTGCTGTAATGGTTGTTGTTAAAGGGAACGCGTACGGGCACGGATTGATAGAGGTTTCCAGGGCTCTCAGAGACGCAAGAGTTGACTATCTCGGGGTCGCGACCGTTGATGAAGCGATCCGGTTGAGAGAAAAAAAAGTCAATATTCCGGTTCTTATTCTCGGTTCTGTGCTTGCCGAAGAAGCCGAAGAAGCCGCGAAGCGGGACATCACGTTAACACTTTGCAATGAGGAACTCCTCAGTATTATTCGCGATATCGCAAAACGCCGCAAAATAAAAATAAAAGTCCATATAAAAGTGGATACCGGAATGGGAAGGATCGGGGTCTGGCATGAGGAGGCTGTTGATTTCATAAAAAGAGTACATGCCGAGAAGAGTATTATCGTCGAAGGTGTTTATACCCACTTTTCCAGCGCCGGAAGAGACAATTTTTTTACGCAATACCAGATGGATTCGTTCAACAATCTTATCCATGAGCTCGAAAGCAAGGACATCTCGATTAAATACAAGCATGCCGCCAACAGCATAGCGACAGTCGACCTCTCTTCTTCGTATCTGAACCTTGTCCGCCCCGGGATCATCGTTTTCGGTATTTATCCAAAACGGAATTTTGAGCGGCTGATAGACCTCAAACCGGCTCTGTCACTGAAAACGAAGATCGTCTTCCTAAAAGATACTCCTCCGGGGAGATCGATAAGTTACGGCAGGACATATATAACCCAGCGTCACACAAAGATCGCGACCCTCCCGATCGGTTATGCTGACGGATATGGAAGGATCTTATCAAATAAAGCCGAAGTGTTGATCCGCGGACAACGGGCTCCGGTTGTCGGGAAGGTCACCATGGATCAGACGATGGTCGATGTCGGGCGTGTTCGGGGCGTCAAAGTGGGCGATGAGGTCGTTCTGATCGGAAAGCAGGGCGATCAGGTTATCCGCACTGAAAAACTTGCCCGCCTCGCGGGCACTATCCCGTACGAGGTCTTATGTTCCATAAGCAACCGCGTACCAAGAAGTTATAAAAAATAATCCATCGACTCATTAAAAGTATTTGACAAGGAAAAGGGTGGTTTGCTATACTATGTCGCGCCCTATAATCACGCTAATATAATAATATAAAGGGAGATGATCATGCGAAGCGATAGGATAAAAAAGGGGGTCGAGCGTATCGGAGCGCGATCACTCTTGTACGCGACCGGCATATCAAAAGAAGAAATGAATAAACCGTTTATAGCTGTTGCCTCATCGTTTACCGATATTATTCCGGGGCATGTCGGCATGCGGCGGCTTGAGCGGTTCATAGAGCGCGGGATCTGTGCCGGAGGCGGGGTCCCGTTCTTTTTTGGCGTTCCGGGTATCTGTGACGGGATCGCCATGGGCCACGCGGGGATGAGGTATTCGCTCGCTTCGCGTGAGCTGATAGCGGATTGCGTTGAGACGGTAATGCGCGCACATTGTTTTGACGGAATTGTATGTCTGACGAACTGCGACAAAATTACTCCCGGCATGCTCATGGCTGTCGCGAGGATCAATGTTCCGGCGATCGTTGTTACCGCCGGCCCGATGAGCTCCGGAAACTATCAGAACCGGCGGCTATCGCTCGTCAGGGACACGTTCGAGGCTGTCGGAAGATTTAAGAAGGGGGAGATATCGCAGGAGGATCTCTCGAACGTTGAGATGTGCGCGTGCCCGGGATCCGGATCCTGCCAGGGGCTGTATACGGCGAATACGATGTCATGCGTGACCGAAGCGCTCGGGATGTCGCTGCCGGGTTGCGCGACGGCGCTGTCCGGTTCGGCGAAGAAGGAGAGAATAGCGTACGCCTCCGGAGAACGGATCGTAAATCTCTCAAGAAGGAATATCCTCCCCCGAACGATCATGAAACGAGAAGCGTTCGAGAACGCTATAAAGATAGACATGGCTCTCGGAGGATCGACGAATTCAGCGCTTCATATTCCCGCTATCGCGAGAGAAGCCGGCTTGAAGATCCCGCTTGAGCTCTTCGATGAGATCTCGAGAGAGACTCCTCACATTACGAACCTGAGGCCCGGAGGAGAGTATTTCATGGAGGATCTTGAGTGGGCCGGAGGGATCCCCGCCGTATTCAAGAGGTTCAAGAATAAACTGAACGATCTGATGACGGTGAGCGGCCGGCTTATCAGTCAAATAGCGAACGACGCGGTGGTGGCCAATGAGGATGTTATACGCGATCCGAAGAGGCCGTTCCACGAAGAGGGCGGGATCGCGGTCCTGGGCGGAAATATCGCTCCTGAAGGCGCGATCGTAAAGCAGACAGCGGTTTCCAAAAAAATGATGAAATTCAAAGGGGAAGCGGTCGTCTTTGATTCCGAGGAGTCGGCGATGAAAGCGATCATGGACGGAAAGGTGACCAAAGGGCACGTTGTTGTTATCCGGTATGAAGGGCCCCGGGGCGGACCCGGAATGAGAGAAATGCTCTCTCCGACTTCCGCGATCGTCGGGATGGGCCTGGAGAACGACGTCGCCTTAATAACAGACGGAAGATTTTCAGGAGGCACGAAAGGGCCCTGCATCGGCCATGTATCTCCCGAAGCGGCGGTTGGCGGCCCCATTGCGGCGCTGGCTGACGGAGACGAGATAACGATCGATATTCCCGGCAGGTCCTTGCGCGTCAAGCTTGATGAGGACGAACTGCGGGATCGTTTATCAAAATGGAAGCCGCGAGAGCCGCAGGTTAAGGAAGGGTATCTCGCGCGGTATGGGCGCATGGTTTCTTCGGCGTCGGAGGGGGCGGTGCTGCAATGAAAATAAGCGGGGCTCAAATCGTCATAGAGTCTCTTAAGCGGGAAGGGGTTGAGGTTGTGTTCGGATATCCGGGAGGGTCGGTCCTTCCTCTTTTTGACAAGCTCTTTGGCAGCGATATAAGATTTATTCTCGCGCGGCACGAGCAGGGAGCGGCGCATGCCGCTGACGGTTATGCCCGCGCCACCGGTAAGGTCGGCGTTTGCATGGCGACGTCAGGCCCGGGGGCGACGAACCTTACGACTGGTATCGCCAACGCGTTCATGGATTCGATCCCGATGGTCGCGATAACCGGCCAGGTTAAGACATTCCTGATCGGCAACGACGCGTTCCAGGAGGCCGATATTACCGGCATTACGAGGCCTATCACAAAGCACAACTATCTTGTAAAAGACGTTTCTGTGCTCGCTCGGACGATAAAAGAGGCGTTCCATATCGCCTCAACGGGCCGACCGGGCCCGGTCGTTATCGATCTGCCGGTCGATGTTCAGATGCATACGACGGAATTCGTATATCCCGCGACTGTTGAGATCAACGGTTACAAGCCCACGTATTTTGGCCACCCGGGACAGATGAAAAAGGTCGCGAAAGTGATCCAGAAGTCAAAACGGCCGGTCCTGTATGTGGGAGGAGGCGTTATTATCTCCGAGGCCCATGAGGAGCTGCGAACGCTCGCCGAAAAAATTAACGCGCCCGTAACGACAACGCTTCTGGGGCTCGGCGCTTTTCCCGAGACCCATAAGCTTTCGCTCGGTATGCTCGGCATGCACGGAACGGCGTACGCGAATCACGCGGTTATGGAATCGGATCTTATTATCGCCGTCGGCGCGCGGTTTGACGACCGCGTTACGGGGAAGCTTGATGAATTCGCGCCGCATGCGAAGATCGTCCACATCGACATCGATCCGACCTCGATCAGTAAGAATGTGAAAGTCGATATCCCCATTGTCGGAGACGCGAAAAACGTTTTGGGGCAGCTTTTAAGGTTCATAGACACAACGCCGGACACCGCGGCGTGGTCGAAGAAAATACTCACGTGGAAATCTCACCACCCGCTCCGCTATCGAATGGACGGAAAATTAAAGCCGCAATATGTTATAGAACAGATCAGCGAGGCTACGCACGGAGACGCTATCATCGCTACTGAGGTCGGACAGAACCAGATGTGGGCGGCCCAGTGGTACAAGTATTCGCGGCCGAGAACGTTTATATCAAGCGGCGGGCTGGGGACGATGGGATTCGGTTTTCCGGCCGCGATCGGCGCGAAAGTCGGAAGACCCGAGAAAACGGTCTTCGATATCGCTGGCGATGGATCCATCCAGATGAATATCCAGGAGCTTGGGACGGCGGTGACCGAGAGGATCCATGTGAAGATCGCGATCCTGAATAATTCATACCTGGGTATGGTCCGGCAGTGGCAGGAGCTTTTCTATGAGAGACGGTACGCCTTTACGAGGCTGGTAAATCCCGATTTTGTAAAGATCGCCGAAGCGTACGGCGCTGTCGGTATCAAGGTTACGGAAAAAAATGAGGTCAGGCCCGCCGTCGAAAAAGCGATCAAGATCGACAATGTCGTTGTGCTCGATTTCCATGTCGAAGAAGAGGAGAACGTTTTTCCGATGGTTCCAGCCGGTGAGGCTATCAACAGGATGATCGGGGGAATGGCATAATGGCACGTTACGTGCGTGTCTAGTATCTGGTATCTCGTATCTAGTATCTCGTAAAAGCCGTATCTCGTATCTCGTATCTAGTATCTCGTGAAAGAAAAATGACTATAGTTAGAGATAAAAGATCCGACCTTAAATTCGGCTTGCGAGATACGAACAAGAATTCGGTTTGCCAGATACAAGATACCAGATACTAGATACAAAATTCGAAACATTATACAAAGCAAAGTAGAGGGAAACAATGAAGCATATACTTTCAGTACTCGTGGAAAACAAGCCCGGCGTACTTGCGAGGATCTCGGGACTCTTCAGCGCCCGCGCGTACAATATCGATTCTCTCGCGGTTGGAGAGACGGAAGACCCTAAAACATCCCGCATGACGATCGTTGTCGACGCTGCTGACGCGAGGATACTCGAACAGATCCTGAAGCAGCTTAATCGGCTTATTGACACCATCTCAGTGATCGACCTGACCAGGAAGGAGCATGTCGAGCGGCAGCTTCTGATCGTTAAGGTGGCGTTCTCTCCCGCAAAAAAGAAGACTATCGCGGCGCTCGTGAAGAAATACGGAGCGGAGATAATCAGTACAAAGAAAGACTCATGCGTTATCGAACTCTGCGACCATTCAAATAAAGTTCGGGAATTCCTCGGCCATATCGGGGAATTCGGCATCAAGGAGCTTTCGAGGACCGGACGAGTCGTCGTATCGTTGTAGGGTGACCTGATCCTTGAATAAAAGACGATAAACATAAGCCGAGGAACAAAAAACAGGAGGAAACATGGCAAAGATATTTTACGATAAAGACGCTGATCTGAATCTGATCAAGGATAAGAAAGTCGCTGTGATCGGTTATGGGATCCAGGGCCGCGGACAGAGCCTCAATCTGAGAGATTCAGGGATCGAGGTCATTGTCAGCGAGCTCGAAGGGACGGCGAATTATAAGCAGGCAAAGAAGGACGGGTTTAATCCGGTTTCATGTGAAAAGGCCGCTCAGGACGGCGATATTATACAGATCCTGACCCAGGATCATGTCCAGGCGAATGTTTACAAGAAATTCGTTGAGAATAATCTTGAGAAAGGGAAGGCGCTCGCTTTTTCGCACGGGTTCAATATTCATTTCAAACAGATCGTGCCGCCGAGCGATGTCGATGTGTTTATGGTCGCGCCGAAAGGGCCGGGGGCGCTGGTCCGTCAGATGTATGAAGAGGGCAAAGGCGTTCCCTGCCTGGTGGCGATCCATCAAAACGCTTCGGGAAAAGCGCTTGAGATCGCGCTCGCGTACGCGAAAGGGATCGGCGGGACGAAGGCCGGCGTTATTCAGACAACGTTCGAAGAAGAGACCGAAACCGACCTTTTTGGCGAGCAGGC
>JBDRSA010000008.1:0-5453 GCA_043825275.1 Candidatus Omnitrophota bacterium | reverse complement strand
CCCTGTATATTTCGGATCGGAAGGCGATACAGAATTGATCAGCGATGAAGAGCTCAGGATACTTGACGACTCTTCGGACGATAGCGATCGTGATGGGGACGTGAGCCGCCAATCGCCGACGAGTAGCGAAGATGTCGCGACCGGTAAAGACGGATCGATCGTCCGGAAGTCACCTGAGCCGCGGATCGTGTCCTTTGATGAAATAGCGAGCGCAACGACGCAGCTTCCAGAAGGGCAGGAGTCCATGGGAGACGCCCTTACGATCAAGATAGCGGAGGTTTTAGCGCGCGCGTCCGAAGAGGAGATGTGTGAGGGTGATATAATACATGCTCAGGAAATTATGGCAGAGTCGGATACTATCTTTTTCGCGGTTATCGGCGGCGAGATCGTCGGTTTTGTATCCCTTAAACGGGATGAAACAAATTCACTATGTATTATGGGGGATCTCAATGTTGACGCCGCCTGCCAGGGGCAGGGCATAGGATCCGCGTTGTTCGATCAGGCGTTGCGGTATGCCCATGAAAACGGTCTGGGTGAGCTCGCGTTCAGCTTAGAAACGGATGTCGTTCCATTCTACAAAAGGAATATAAGCCGGTATAGAAAACACCTTAGAAAGACCGGGCGTATCGGGATGTTTGAGCCGATATGCAGAGTATTAGAATTCAAAGAGTCTTATGACGTTGACTTCACGTATTTTGTTAAAGTTCCTCAAGGGGGCCGGCTGCCGGTGGCCGCGGCCCGGAACGGTCCGGCGGAGAATGTCGCCTATGACCTTCGTGCCGGCCTTTCACGGCCGTCAAACTCCGGTTGTGTTGTTATCGATCAGGGGTCCCACACAAAACTCCATATGAATGGGCTCTCGAAGAATACCGGGACGGTAGCTGAGCAGTTTGAAGATATCCTTAGATACACCCAAGGAATGCTCGCTCACCACGACGCCGGCATGTCGAATGTAGTGCTCGGAAATATTTATCTTGCAAGTATGGCCGACAGGGCCGAATGCGAGGCCATACTCCGCAGGCATTGCGGCGACGCCTCGCCGCCGCCGGTAAACTTCCTGGAACAGCCGCCGATGGAGCCGGGTCATGTCGTTTCGTTCGAAGCATGGGCCGTTATCCCACATTCGGATGACGTTATGATCCACCGGATCACCGACAACACGACGGTTGTTGAAGAGAACGGCGTTTATACCGTGCATATCGGCGGTATCGTCGCTGACAAAGACTTTCAGGACAAGTTCCATGAGCAGATGTTTGACCATGAAGTGACCGTCGTTCACGAAGGCGGTGAATTTACCACCTCTATCCCGCAAAAAGAGGACCCGAATGCCTACTATGACGAATCTTACGTCGCCCTCCTGAATCTGCAGTTCGAGCTCGATAAAGTCAATAAGGCGCTCAAGACAAACTTCAGCTACGAGGACCTTGTGCGCGCGTGGTTCTATAACCCCGGATTTTTAAGTCCTGATTCTCATCCGAGCGGACAGCGCTATAAGACATTCTGCGCCGCGCGGACCGATTTCTATGAGCCGGTGGTCGGGAAGGCCTACAGCGGTATCGATATACGCAGGCCCATTAAATTCCTGCGTAGAATTCTGGACAAGAACTTCTTAAGAAAAAATCCCGACTTCGGTAATGACGGGACGAGCGCCGGAAAACGATACCCTGCCTCGACTGGGATCGGCGTTCCGATGAGTCGTCCGCTTACTTTAGGCGCGATCGCGGTGTCGACGGTCCGAGGAAGGGAAGGCCGCGTCAGCGCCGCGCCCATCAAGAATGCCGGCCAGATAAATCCGGCGGATTACGCTGATGAATACGGAAAAAAGAGCCCAAAATTCTCCCGCGCGACCTTCTTCAGAATAGCGGAGAACCTTGCGTCACTATTCGTCTCAGGGACCGCCTCCATTATCGGCGAAGAGAGCGTCTATATAGGCGATATTGAAAAGCAGACTGAACAAACGCTTGATAATATAAAGAACCTGATCTCGGAGAGAAACATGCGTTTTCTCGGTCTTGCCGGTTGGGGCGCGAAGCCAAGGGACGTCGCGTTCCTGACAGTTTATATCAAGAAGCCGCATGCCGCTCATGAGGAAGAGGCGCGGCGGATATTGCGGGAAAATTATGAAACAGCGCGCAGGGTCTGTGAACGTGAGTTTCCGGGGATACCCATCACGTATGTTGAAGCCGATGTCTGCAGGGATGATCTTCTGGTGGAGATCGAAGGAGTCGCCTATGTGCGGTATTCTCCGAGCCTTCTTGACCGGGTTATCGGTTTTCTCCGGGATCTGGCCGAGCGTCTCGTGAAGTGGCTTACGGGAGCGAAGGGCAGACTGAGCCCTGAAGAAGCCGAGGACCGGGCTGTTTCCTTCTACCGCGCTGTCGACCGGCTCACCAAAGAGATCCTGACCAGGGATTCGGACAGCGCGGTGCTTGACCCGATCGATGTGGAGCGCGAAGAGAGAGGGACGTTTATATTCAGGGATTGGTTCGCCGACGTTATCGGCTATGTTTACTCGATCGGGATGTCGAGCGGTTACTGGACGGTTGAAGACGCCCGGAACGAACTTACGACCGTAAATATGATCCTTGACGATATCCTGGACCGCCCGGACAATCGCTATACTGAGCCGAGCCCGGCGGTCGTCGAAGCGGCCGGACAGACGTTCCGCTGCGAGCTCTTGATCGAGGGCGCGGTTGAGTCGTCCCGCCGGGATCGACGCCAATTTTTGCCGGAGCACCGCGTGCAGATAGCGGAGATACGGAACCGCATCGATGAGATCCTCGATCTTCTGGATGGTATCGACGGCGACAAAACCCTGAACGATCTGATCAAGGACCGGATCGAGACCTCAACCAACCGGCCCCCGGTGAATGAGTTATATCCTACACAACAGAGGGTCGAAGAGGCTGAGCGAAGAAGTAGAATGGTCCGGGAGATCCGGGCTCAGTTTGGAGAGGGGGCGAATGGCACGCTCGGGGAAGATGGAAGCCATCCCCGCCAGTCGCCTTCGTCGTCGGATGACGCCGATGCGCGGGCCGGAAAAGATGCTCCGGCAGAGGGTCCTCACGCTGGTAGAGGGGCTTTCAGCGGAATGACATCTGACGATTATATTAAGCTGGATAAGGCTATAAGGGTGATCAAGGAGATATCGACCGAACACGATCAAGCGTATTCACGCTGGAAAGATAACTGGCAGAATGAGCCGGAGCCTGAGCTCAGCGACGAAGAGATACAGTTGCTGCGCGGTCATGTACGGATAGTGGAGTCTTACATACGCGATGCCGATCATCAAAAGAGTGATGCCGCGATCCGCATGATTCGGGACCTGCTCCGGGCGGTAGCGCTCTATCCAGAGTACGACAGACAGATGTTGGGAGATACTATGCGGCGCGTAGTTAGGCGGCAGGCGCGGCGGGGTGAATATGTGCTCGATATCGGCAGTGGCGGCGGGTATCAGACGTTTAACGCGCTGGAGGCAGGCGCGCAATTTGCGGTCTGTGTCGATATTAAAGCGGAAGCCTTGCTGGCAACGCTGGCTCGGGCTGCCGAAATAGGCGTACTTGATAAAATAGCTGTCGATCTGGTAGATGCGCGAAGAATGTCGGAGTGGACGCCGCCGCACACGTTCGATCGAATCATATCGATGAACCCTGTATCGATACTGCTGGATCATGATGATCCAATTGGAAATTGGGGATTATTTGACAATAATTATTTCGATATTGACGGAAGAATGCAGGACGGTATCCTGGATGCCGTCGGGTCTCTTCTGAAGAAAGACGGTGTTGTAAACTATTTGGCAACGTTCGGCGCGCTTTACGGGATACGGAGGCGCGGATACGAGATATTCGACGAAGAGCCTGACGATCGGGGAAAAATGATATCCGTTATTACTTTCAGAAGGAAGAAGGATGATCAGGGGCGAACCGCTCCCCGGCAATCCCCAACCGGTGGGAAGGATCACCGGAAAAGACTTAAAAAGAAAGGTTATCACAGAGCTGAAAGAAGGTACCGCAATAAGAAAGAAAGGCATCACAAGGAAAGTAAGGAGTATGGAGAAGCTGTTAGGCTACGCAAGCGCGATGGGACCGCGGATCACCGGCGGGCGATCAAAATATTGAGCAAGAAGGTGAACAGTTATGGTCCCGAGCAGAAGATCAGAGCGATCAATATGATCGGCGATAGTATGCAAAGGATCGGCGATTACGAAGGCGTCATCAGACTGCTTGAACCGGTCATCGCGGGGGAAAGAGAAAGGGCCGAACCGAATGATTTCATGTTTACTACTCTTGCGAAGGCGTATGTCGCTTCCGGGAGGGCTCCTGAAGCCATCGTGTTATTGCGGCCCATTGTTGACGGTAGAACGCCGATAGTGGCCACCGGATATCTCTTCTCGACCTTAGGGCGCGCGTATCTCCATCTTCCCGACCCTGATCCCGACGCCGCTATCGCGTTATTGCGGCCTCTCGCGGAGCGTCGGTCGGTTATTAAGCCCGTTCGGAACGTGTATCATCAATTATCCGAAGCGTATCTCCTGAAAGGTGACCGGCGGATGGCTGCCGCGGTCCTCGAGTCAGTTATTGAGGGACGAAGGAGCGACCCTCCGAACGACAGAACATATGGGCTATTGGCGAATGTTTACACTGAAAGTGGACGGGCGCTGGACGCGGTCGTTTTATTAGAGCAGGTTATGGCGCATAAAACTAAAGTAGAGCCTTCTACATTTATTGTTAACATGCTGGGTAACGCGTATATCCATTCAGGCAGGCCTGTCGACGCGATCCGTTTGCTTGGGCCTGTCACGGAAGGAAAAGACAGAAACATTGAGCCGAATGTCCATACCTACAATAATCTGGCAAAAGCGCATATCGCCAACGGGCAGTACTGGAAAGTGATCGCTGTTTTGCAGACTCTTATCCTGGAAGAGGGGGATGTTCTGCCGAATACGCTATCGTATAAATTTCTCGGTAAAGCATACCTTAAGATGAGGCGACCCAACGATACCATACGGCTGCTTGAGCCCGTCGTGCAATTGGAAACCGTCCGGGGAGAGAATGTGCGTCCCGATGCCGCGATGTGTGACATCATCGCGACCGCCTACCTCAGAAAGGGGTGGCTTGATGACGCCGAACAGGCCTGTCTCATCGGGGCAGATCTGCGACCCGCCGACATTATGATCCGCTATTTGTTGAAGAAGATCTACCGGGTAAAGGGTGATAAGGGTAAAGCCGGTGAAGTTGAACGAGAGATCGAAGCGCTTGAAGCACAAGAGGTGGAAAGAGGGGGTTCCGCAGACGCGGACGCGATCGATCTCAGGGGATCCGGGACTGACCAGGGTCCTGATGACGGTCATTTCCGCGAATCCCCGTCGAGCGGGGAAGCGCTTGAGCCTGAAGAAAAACCTGAGCAGGTTATCGAGCAGGACGCGAACGACCCGGAGGCGGTAAAAAAAC
>JBDRSA010000007.1:0-16102 GCA_043825275.1 Candidatus Omnitrophota bacterium | reverse complement strand
GGTTCATAGTCCACAGTTCAAAGTTCATAGTGAGATTGTCCTATAGTCCAGATTCTATGAACTAAGCGGTATCCTTTTACTGGAATCTTTTAACCGTTAACCGTATACCGTAAACCGAATTAGACTTTGAACTAAAACGACACGGTGAAAAATAATGCGATGTTTCATCGCGATTGAACTGAGCGAAGAAATAAAGAACGAACTCGGCCGAATTCAATCCCACCTCAGATTTGCCGACGCTGATGTTACATGGACAAAGAAAGATAGGATCCATCTAACACTCAAATTCCTCGGAGAAATACCTGAAGAAAAGGTAGCTGAAATTTCAGAGACTCTCGATGAGGCCGTGAGCAGTACCGCTTCATTTGAGATCAGCCTGAGCGAAGTAGGTGTTTTTCCGAAGCCAAGTCATCCCAGAGTCATTTGGGTAGGGATAGAAAACGGCAGATCTGAATCGATAGAGCTCGCCGGCTTAATAAACGAGAAACTTGCGACGCTCGGATTTGAAAAAGAGGACCGCCCGTTCAATGCCCACCTCACACTTGGCAGAGTTAAGAGCTTGAAAAACAGAGAGGCCCTGGTCCGGAAGATGGAATCTGCTAATATCGGTAAACCGCTTTCTCAGCCCGTCAATTCGATAATCCTTTTCAAAAGCGTCCTCACACCGAATGGGCCTATCTATACCAAACTGCATGAATCATTCTTAGCGGATTAGTTTCCAGCTGTCAGTTTTCAGTTGTCAGAATCAAAGACTATTGTACAATCTGAAAGACAAGCACTGTCAACTGCCAACTGGCATCTGACAACTAAGAAAAGACCCGAGAGAGGCCAGCGAAAACTCGGGGAAACGCCTAATCCCTCATCCCGGGTCAAGATCTATTTTAAACCAATCATTGCGCAAAGCAGGTACACCCTGCCTTGCGCAATGATCAGCCCCGGGACGGTAAAACGCGAAAACTCGGGTAAACGCGCTTTGATCCGTTCCGGATCAGTTGTCAGATGCCAGTTTCCAGTTGCCAGTATTTGAAAACTATAGCATAATTTGTATTGTCAGCCACTAAAATCTGATAACGGGCTAACCGGCTAACTGAATTACGCTGCAACCAACATTTCCTCCATTTTATCGTAAATTCTTTCTAGAGTATTCAGATCATGTCTCTCGGCATTCGGTATGGCAAGGAGCTTCGCCAACTTGTTCGCCTTGAGTATATCGTTCTCCGAAAACAGGACGGCGAACGGATCATCTTTTTCGACATCTATTCCGAGCGCTCTGTAATCTATCGTATCGAGCTTGACGCCAAGCGCCCGATAGAGATCTTTCAGCCGATCGTAATATTGAGCGCGAACCTTTTCTTCCTGTCCCAAAAGAATAGTCTGCGTAATGGCGATATCCAGTATACCGCCGATATATGAAAGTGCCTCGCTATCGTCTTCCTGGTTCACCGGTAACTCGACCGGGCCTTCCATTACAACACTCAGGTTGCTGTCGGGAACGCTCCCTTTGTCGGTTACGACAAATGCTCTCTTCTGGAGATCTTTTTTCGGCCTTATCTGAAGACCAAAATCCTGCACCAGTTCAAGAGAATTATAAAGCTCATAAAGATAGTGACATTCCTCTTCGTTGTCGACCGATCGTACCTCACCGTTCTTCACGACCACAAACTCAAAATCGATCGCTCGTCCGTTACGCTTGTTCTTCTTGAGCCAAAGTTTCTTTAAGGCAATTATCCTTAATATCTTTTTCAGGGCCTCCTCATTCTCTTTCGATGCCTTCGGCAGCGACGCAACGTTGATAGGGATAATGTAGTCGTTGTGATCATGGTCAAGATTATTCACCTCTTCGATAAGCCGCAGTCCTTTGATATGAATAGTCTGAATGTCGGTATACGGTGTACGGCGCTCTCGTCGTTCGTTGATCGTATTTCGTATATCGTCTTTCTCGCCGGTAGGCGATTCGCGTTCTCGTATATCGTATATCGTATGTCGTATGTCGTTTTTCTCGCCGGTAGGCGATTCGCGAAGATCCTGTTCTTCTTCCTGGTGCCTGGCGACTGGTGACTGGTGCACCTCTTTCACACCCGTAGGCGATTCGCGCTCTTCTTGTTCATTGCTCTTTATGCTCTGCGCTATGCTCTTTGCGCTCCGCGTAACTGTCTTCGGACTACTAACTACGGACTCCGGACTCTTCTCCTCCCCGCTCGGCGAGTTGCGCTTTTCCCTATCCGCTATGTGATCCACAGCCTGCATCACGCTTCGGATCATCTCCTGATTCGTGGATATCTTTACGGGTCGAATCACCCCCGGATCTTTCGTGGGGCTCTCTGCACTCTGCTCGTCGGGCTTCTGCCCTCCGTCTTCTGTCTTCTGTCCTCTGTCTTCTGACCCCTGCGACCTAGAACCTGGAACCTCTAACCTAGCACCCCCGCTTGGGGAGAGGCGGCGCTTGTCCTTAGGTGCGCCGCTGAGCGCGGCATCTATTGCGGCGTTCATCTCATTCGCCGAGGCGAAACCTTTTGTGAATCCCTTCACGATAATGGAGATAAACGGATCCCAGGCGGGGTCCGCTTTTTCTCGTATCTGGCGTTCATACTCTTGAGCGTCCGAAGCAAACCCTATCATGTTCGGGAACATTATTTCTATTATGATCAAGAGCATAAGGCTTCTTTGGTATTCGGCAAAGACATCGCCTCCCCGGCTATAGGGCTCAAAATCTATAAGCTTGACCCTCCCTTCCGGAGAGATGCGCATATGGCTTCCCCGCAGTTCGACAAAAATCCCCTTATCCGCAAGTATTCCATACGCTTTTACGGCTTCCTTCACGAACTCCATAACCTGCGACGGGGTCTTCCCGGGGAACCATTTCTTGAGGTCTTCGCCTTCCGCCCATTCCACCGCAAGCCATCTTCCTTTAGGATCCTCGTCAATGAATCGGGCCATATACTCGTAACCTTCATTGCTCAACCGCTTGGTCAAGGCGATCTCTTTCGCGAAATCATCCAATGCCCGCGCATTGCCGAGAGCTTTTTTGTACTTTATCGCGACCGAGGCGCCGGTATTATTATCTACCGCCTCGAAGACAAACGACTTACCGCCTTGGACCTCCGCAAGTTCCCCGATCGTAAATCTCGTCTCTTTACCCTGTATTACCTGCTCCCTGTAAAACGGCTTCTGCTCGGCCTTAGATCCGCTCGGCGAGCTTCGTAGTTCGTCCCCTCCGGGGAGGCTCCGCTTCGCTCCGCTCTCGATCGTCGGTCGTATGTCGTTTTTCTCGCCTGCAGGCGAAGCGCGATGGGGGCTTTTCTCTGCTATGCTCTTTGCGCTATGCGCTATGCCATTCCCATTCTGTAAACCACCCTCCCCGCTCGGCGACCGGCGGTGTCTATCGATGCCCTTTTGACCGATCTCACCATCGGCAGGGTATCCCTCTATAGGACGACTGCTAGGACGACTGCTATACCTTGACATTCCTACAGGTGCGTGATATAGTAATTTCAAAAGAGAGTAATAAAGATGCGCACAGAAGATTACATTACTACTGTCGCTGATGTTTGTCATGGTCAGCCATGCTTCAAGGGGACCCGAATAATGGTATATTTGGCACTCGAACTCCTCGAGGCCGGAGAAACCCCCGAACAGATTATTAAGAGTTACCCCGCCCTTACGAAATCCCATATCAAGGCCGCCCTTCATTTTGCCGCCGAGATCATTAAGAGTGAAGAGTATACCGCCTTCGCGGCCGGCTCGTAATATGAAATTTCTCATTGATGAAAACATAAGCCTCGAGGTAGCGGAATACCTGGTCGCTGAGGGCCACGACGCGACAGGAGTTCCTTCGGGGATCAAGAACGGCGAAGTAATACAGCTGGCCCTTGAAGAAAAGAGAATATTAGTCACAAACGACGTACATTTTTCTAATATATTGATGTATCCGCCGAATATGTATTGCGGCATCATCAGGTTAAAAATACACCCGCCTTCGGCAGCGAAAGAAGTGACAGCAATAAAGAGATTACTATCGAAGCTCTCTTCCTTTTCCGCGTTTGACAAATCATTGTTCGTTCTTGAAGAAAAAGATTTCCGTGTAAGAAAATAACCGCTCCCGCTCGGCGACCGGCGATGATCCTGTTCTTCTGTCGGTGGACTATCTTCCGCGCTCTGCTCTTTGCGCTTTGCGCTTTGCGCGTCATACCCCTCTTTCCGCGGCACCTGCTCGATCATCTCAAGCGCTGTCTCAACTGATGCGTCTTTCAGGAATCCAGACAATTCTATTGCCGCCCTTTGATCATCCGCATGCCTGACATCGCTCACCCTGCCCCGCAGTATTTCTCTGGCAAAGTACCGCTCCGGCTTCCTGATAGATGGGCTGTATACCTCCATAATGCGCGCAATGGCGTATTCGATACTTCCGGTCGGATCGGGCCCCTTCTCATTACTTTCAGGCTCAGGATCAAGCGTAGCCGCTTCAACGAGCCCGCCCACGGTGATTTCATCGTAAAACACCGGCTCGTTTTTCTTTGTCTTCCCCTTTACAATACAACCCGGCCCATAGAGCTGCGCCAGCGCAAGGCGGAACAATTTCATTCTGAACGGATGCCCGAGATACTCCTCGCATTCTCTGCGCAGATCGTCGACCTTGACCAGCGACCAAACCTTCGCGCGCTCGACCTCTTCACCGGCCGCCTTCGCGTGATCTTTATAGGCATCGATAAAACCCCTGACCTCATCCCTGTTGTCCTGCTCGGCCCACTCCGCCCGCTCAGCCTCTTCCGCTTCACTGCGGGCGCGAGCTCTTCTCGTCATGACCTTCTCGACATCGTCGTCCCCGGAGGCGATCGGCCCGTCATCGTCAGCGCTCGGCGACTGGCGCTCGTCCGGTTTATGGTGTTCGGTTTTCGGTGATCGGTCATTCTCTTCCGGCCCTGGACGCTGGACATTAGACATTGGACCATTCTCCGCGCCATGCGCTCTGCGCTGTGCACTCCGCGTTTCTGTCTCCGGACTACCGACTACCGACTCCCTGTCCTGAGCGGAGTCGAAGGACGGACTCTTCCCCTCCCCGCTCGGAGATGCGCGGCGGACGGACGCTTCTTTATTAACCGCAACGAAAGTCTCAATAAAGGACACGCTGACTCCGTCATCCTCTGTTGGATCGGTATATTCGCCCACCTCGATTATTGAGATACCCCACTCTCTGGGTTCCAGATAATCATACGCAATGTCCCGCTGCTTCTTTTCGCCTGATGTGATAACAGCAGCGGGTTTCTGTCTTTTTTGCAGCTCCTCCATCTCAGATGCTCCAAAATCATATCCTGTGTTGATCGCGACTACATAATCTTTGGTCGCCTCATGTGAAACCTCATCAAGACTTCTGTAAATTACGGGTTCCACACGATTTCTCCTGATGTTCTGCTCCAGCTCGGCGTTTAACTTCTGGCCTGTATCTTTTTCAATAAATATTACGTTCTTCGCCCCCAGCCGCCCGGCCACGATACCCAGTATCCCGTCTCCCGCTCCATAATCGATAAATGTCCTGCCCGGTAGAAGATGTCGGACTGACATGATGCCAATAACGGCGCCGATAGTACTCTTTCGGATAAATGTATGCTGCAGCCTTTTCATAGGCACCACGATCACACCTTCGGAAGAGAGTTCAAAGCAGTCCAGGCTTAATCTGTCCGCAACTCTTTCTGAAATAAATATTACGTCCCCGGCCCTCTCTAAAATAGGTTCGTCTTCAGTCGTATTCAGTTCTTCCAGAGCGTATCCCATAATGTATTCAACGGGTTTTCTCTTTACTTCAGGATACAGCGCCCTAAGATCTCGAGCGAGTCTGTTGAAAATTACCGCGGCCGCATCCTCGTGCTTTCCAGCGCTCGCCCCGCTCGGTGATTTACGTCGTCCACCATACTCCAATTCGACTGCGCGCTGGAAGGCCGCCAGGCCAAAGCGATTGAAGTTCGCCGTGATCTGTCCCTGGATCGGGTATATTCCGTTCTGGCATCCGAGCGCGGGTGTCCTTTTCTCAATCGGGCTGTCCAGACCTATAAAGCCCATCCGTTCGTGCCAACCCTCGAATTCGCCTATAGACACTTCGCTTGGGCCGTATATTTCGGGTGGAAATGCATCGTTTCTATCTCCACCTTTTTCCGGATCAAAATAAGGTATGTAGGCTCGCGTCATATAGAATGCCATCTGGCGGGCTATACGCTCGGCATCGGCAAGATGGGCATACTCGGATTTTGCGGTATCTGTATCTATATCCAGATATCCGGATATGATCTCGCAATAGACGTCTTCGACAAATTTCGCCATGTCCCTGATCGTCTCAGGATCTTTCCAATCGGGCCGACGATCCCTCCTCTTGTTGAACCAGTCTCCGTAAAGCAGAAGGAGCGAAAGGGCGTACTCACCGAGAAAGCCCATTGCCAGAAAGTGCGCAGCCTTATCGCCGAACAGATCCTTTAAGAAGATCATCTCGTTCTTCGACAGGAATTCTTCGTCGTCCAGAATATCCCTGATATGCATCACCTCTGCCCAATCGCGAACTTCTCCGTTAAGTCCGACGTTCGGAAAAGCGCATGCCCTCGGCCACGCCGTGATGTTCCCTGCGCCTTTCGTATCGAAATACGCCATGAATCCAAAATCGAGATCGGCGAACCAGGTAAATCTGCGGCCGCCTTCTTCCATGTTATGAAATAAATTTAAAAGCGACGTATGGATCAGGCCGTCGCGCGCCATCTTTCCGAGCGTCCGGCCGCACCGGCGCGCCGCATTTCTAAAACCGGTCTCTTCTTTATTGTCGGTAATATACCCGGCATATCCTGACTGCTCTTTTTCGAGCGTATAGGCCATGACGGTATAGCACCCGTCCTGATGGGGCGCGACATTAAATCCCGACATCGATCTTTCTTTTGCCTTATCCATCTCCCTCCTTAACACGGCCTCAATCCTCTCTCTGAGGTTCCCTCTTAAGCGTCGGGGTTTGACATTGGGGTCCAGCCTGAAACACGCCTTTTTAGCTTCTCCATCGACGACCGCAACGGGACATTCATATCCGAGCCTCCTGCCGCACTCATCCATTTCGGCTTCATATTGGAGCGTTGAGGCGGCTTCATCCGTCTTCTTAAATTTAATGACGAGCAACTTACCGTTTTTGTCTATAAATTCCAGGGACCTGCCCATGGCCTTTATCAATTTCACCGTTCCCTCCATACCTGCCATCTCCATTATGGAGTCAAAATCCACGGTTTTCGAAACTTTGAGGCGAGCCTTCCTGCGCGGCAAATTCCTCTGTTTCCGGGGAAGTTTCAGCGGCAGACTCTCTAAAAACCTGCAGGCATTACCAACCGATCGGTTCATGGCATATCCCGGCAGCCCGGTAAAATCTATCTGCTCAAGGCCAGGATACCGAACACCGAGGACGCGGCTCAGCTGTGCCGCTGTGCCGGATCGCTCTAATATAAGGGGATCGAAGATGAGCTTCTCGAGTACCGCGCCTTCTAAACCCAATCCTGAGAATATACTGAGATATCGTGCCTTCTCGGGTGCTTCGCTGAAGATGTCTACGAACTCGTCTACTCTCTCAAACCACTCGCCTATTTCATCGGGATGCGCGTCTCTAAGTAATCGGTTGAGGATCGCCATCGTATAGTAGACTCCCAACGGATCCAGCCCTCGCGATTCCAGATAGGAGATTATAAAATCCATACTTGGTAAAAGCGAAGGGCCCTTCCGCAGGGCCTCTAACGCCTTGCTCCCTTTTGATGCGTCCGCAGATAGAGCCGTAATCAGACCTGCGTCTTTATAATCATCCTCCGGTCCGATCTTTTCGTAGTCATCTTCGAGCACATACTCAAAGATGCTGTTCGCATGAGGAACAAGATCGCCAAATCCGTCTATCGCAGCCCTTCTTTTCAGAAGCAGCGCGTTTCTGAAATTACCATTTTCCAGACACTGGTTGATCGCCTGAATTATATAATGGTCTGTCGGCAGAAGCCTTAATCCCGCTTTCTTCGCCGCTATCGCGAGACGGCCCGCCATATGTGGTGTGCCTTGCCGGAAATATTCATCGATCAGACCCTGAAGTGAGAACAGAGAATGGAGCGCCTGCAACGCGGCATCTCTTTTTGTCTCGTCCTGCTTCGAGAAGATCTCTATCATGCCTTCTGACGCGGCCTGCGGGGAATCTGCATCAAACTTGCCGCTCGGCGACTGGCGTTCTCGTATATCGTCGTTCGTATATCGTATATCGTTTTTCTCGCCTGTAGGCGAGTCGCGGTCTGAACTATTTTTCGGATCATCCCGAGGCGCCGTATCGATCTTAACAATAACTTTTGCTATCTGCGGTATCGTCAAAAATACACTTGAATTAACTTTATCAGCTACGCTTTCGGGCATCTCCCCGGCATACCCTTTCCCAGTATGTTCATGCCAATCTGACCTTCCCTGCTCATCTTTCTGGGCAATGATCACCGCGTGAGCTTTCTCCGCTTCCAGTGCCCCTTTGACCCCGTCATCGGCTGCTCCGGACATCTGAACAATGATCGCGTCCCGGCCGAATACCCGTGCGGCACTTAAGTAAAATCTATCTATCGGCTCGAACCGTTCTTTGTTCTCGACCACGGCGCCTATCCCGGGAACTCTCGCGCACGGATACCCGTTTTCGTCACGTCGCATGATAACTCGATTTGCCACAAGGACCATTCCGCGCTCAAGATAGTAATCCCGCGTCAATCGATTACCTTCTCCGCGATTCCTATCAGCAAAGATAATAGTTCTTCTTGTCTTTTCTGCGAATGCCTTAATACTATCGGCATAGCGATCGGGGAATACATGCTCATTCATGACAATCGGTGGATGGTCCTTTGGCAGGGCTTCAAGCAGATTTTTAAGCGCATAATAACCGTATGCTGATCCGCCTGCACAAATTACTTTTCCTTCATAGTTATGCGGAATCTCCCAGCTGCTCGGCGACTGGCGGATATCGTCTCCGCCTTCTTCCACGGTATCCGGAGCAAATCCTTCCAGAAACAACTGCCTGTGTCTGCCTTCTTTCTCAGCGCCGCCTGCCGCCGTTCCTTCTCCGAGCGCAGCTAGCCGCTGCCGCGCCAATTGCTGAATCGCGGCGTTCTTATTTTTTGCCGCTTCGGCATAGAACGACCTGAGCGTCTTCTTGCTTCTGCCTGCAGCGCCAAAAATCTCAATGGTCAAACGGGCATAGTCCTCATCGCTCGACTTCACCATACCGAAGAACTTACCGGTATTTTTTCTATTAGTCGCCAAACCTGCGAGTGTTTCAATACAGAGTGCGTAGAAATCGTCGTTGGCGGGATCCTGTTCGGAATATTTCGCGGCGATCCAGATAAGCGGCGCGATCGCGCCTTTTTCATTGAGTATGCCGACGTATTGTATCGCGGCAGTCAGATAATCGGGGATATACGCCCGCTCCCTCACGCTTCTCTTTGCCTTGATCATCTGAACGAACGCATCCCTTGCGGTTTTCGTTACCGCAGCCGGGCCGGCGCGTACATCCTTGATGTCGACCCAGAGGAGATATGCTAATGAGAGAACTATTCGCGGATCGTTAATAAAATATTCAACAAACGCTTCTACAAAATCGCTGTTGCGGGCTAGGTCACTGAATCCGGGGAAGGTCTCGTCCACCTTATTCTGTACAGTCTTTTCATCGGTATCTTTATAAATGCGGAGGCAGAGCTCAATCGCTTTTTCAAAGATATCGTCGTTGCGCGCATAGAGTCGGGCGCCCGCGCGTATTTGAGCATTCGCGCTCTTGAGTGTTTTTTGCGATATCCCTTTTATGTTGAGAAGATCATCTATTGTCGCGATCCCTTCCGCGGATACTTTATCGGCGATCGCTCTTCTTTGATTACTCTTAAAGCCGAGGATCGTCAGGAGACGGTCATTTTTATCGGGATCCTTAACGATCTCGATGAGCCTTCTGTCAAACACGGCTGTATCGGATTTAGGATCGATCCCTTTACCCGCGATAAGCGATGCGGCTTCTTCCCCGCTCGGCGACTGCCTGCCCTGAGCGGAGTCCCGAGTCCTTCGACGCTGCTCAGGATGATTCGAAGGATGATGAGCTTGCTCTGAGCGAAGCCCTGAGCTTGTCGAAGGGCCAAGTCGAAGAGCCTGTCGAATCACTTGTCGAGGGACGGAGTCGAAGTGGCGTTTGTTCGGTGTACGGTCTACGGTTAACGGCGTAAGGTTGTCTGTCTGATGTTCGTCCTTTCTAAACTCTAAACTCTGAACTATGAACCCTGAACTACCTTCCCCGCTCGGCGACTGACGGTCGTCCGGTTGACGGTATACGGTTTTCGGTGTACGGTTGCCTGCCCGAAACCTATCTTCTGTTAACTCTGAACTATGAACTATGAACTCTGAACTACCATCCTTCCCGCTCGGCGACTGACGGGCCTCTTCGTCTTGATCCTCTCCTACCCGTATCGGCCTGTTCTGCCGCATGCCGATAACTTCGGCGCCTGTCCCCGGCGCGCCGAAATCTTCCCAGCCGATATCGGCAAGATACTCTGCGCCCAACCGCTCCCTGACATGTATGCAGAACGAGTCGTAGGCTTCGGTGCTCAAATGAAGGTATTCTGAAATATTAGTCTGCCCATTATCACGTTTAAGAAAATCGATCTTCTGCAGGAATTCAAAGAACGAGAGATCGAACGCCTGCAACCGTATCTCGCGCTCAGCCTGATCGATCGATTTATCTTCAAGAATATTTTTCCGCAGACGATCAACGACCCCGCGCCGGGAGCCAAGGATTTCATCAAATATCATGACCCGCTCACGGTTGCCGTGCGTATGCCGCTCCATCCTCTTTTGCGCGATTCTGACAGCCCGCTCGCGCTCTTCGGGGCTCGCTGAAATACTGACCCCTTCGAGCGTTCCGGCTTCCATGTCTACGTTGCCGAATTGTTGTATCTCTTCATCCTCAAGCGAGAGAATCTGCATGCTCACGCCGCGCTGTCCACGCCGCGCCGCTCTCTCCCGTTTCTGCCTGTCGGCACTCTCGCCGTCGAGATAGGTGAGAATGACCGCAAGGCCGCCGATCCGGTTGGTATCGACGCCGTCTCCTAAGACTATATGGACGCCGCGTCCACCGGCGTTCGTTGCGCTTAAAACATTCGACGGTTCGCCGGCGTGGTTGATCTTGAGCGCGTCTTCTTCGACATTTCTCCCGTCGAGTATCGACGACACGATCGGCCTGTCGGGATCACGTTCCATGAGCGTTCCCCGGAGCCATTCAGCCTGCTCGATGCTCCGCACAAATACCAGCACCGGCGTCATCGACCTCTGGAGCAGGTCGATCGACTCAAGGATATTCTCCCATTTTCTCTCGTCTGTCTTATGGATCACCGGTCTTCTGTCAACGCCTTCCAGACGGGGTGTAGCGCGCGGGATCGATAACGAATGAAGCCCAAAATAGAATTCAAACTGTTCCCTCTGCGCGCCTACGGTTCCGGTAATAAAACTGATCTTCGTCCTGGGATTCCTATCGCGCAATGTCCGGTAATAGTTCGGATACGTGATCTCGGCGATCGTGCTAAATCGCTTGCTAAGCTTCGGTATGTGCCTTGCTTCAACAAACTGCTGAATATGCCATCCCCATATTTTGCCCGGACGCGGACGACCGGTGTTCTTGTCGATAACAACGATCTTTCCTTTCTTTAGGTCAACATAGTAATCGACGTTCTCTTTATGGAACTCGTGGGCCTTTATCGCCTGCTGGAAGAGGTGGAACGCTTCCCGCTCGAAATTAATATGCTCACTCAGGTTCCTATGCGCCTGGTCAACGAAGAAAGCGGCTACCCGCTGGCGGCCACGCGGCGTCAGCATGACCACCTTATGCTTTTTGTCGATCAGGTAATCGTCAGCGCCATCATCGGCGCCTGTCTTCAGTAACCCGTTCGCGAGCGCGTATATCTCCTTGTAAACATCCACGGGGTATCCTGCTACGTGCAATTTTCCCGAAAGGGGCGACCCGACAACGAGCTGGTCCTCGGCTTCGTGGATGGCCGTATCACCCTCATCAATGATCACCATTCCCGGCGCTTCTGTGAGCACCCGGTCGGCCGGATCGACTACAAGATGGTCGTTCCTATCATCGAAGATAAACTCATCCTTCGTCCCGTAGATTATATCCGCGTCGGCATATACCTTCCTTCGCGCCATCCGGATATTCTCCTTCCTTAAGGGGAACCCGAGAATTTTCAACGCCGATCTCAGGTTCGGGAACTCTCCTTTTCTCCTGGTCGGCTGTTCATAGAAAACCGAATTGCTTTCCCATATCGCTCCGGTCACAAGACCGAGCGTGTCAAAGATCGCCCCCATCTCCTGTGCGTCCCGCTGCGTGAGGTACTCGTCGAACGTATGGATATGCACCTTCTTGCCGGTAAGCGCGTTCAGATACGCCGTCATCGCGATCGTTAGGGTCTTGCCCTCGCCGCAGAACATCTCGACCGACATCCCTTTCGGCACGCCCGCAAGCGGATCCTGATTGAGCGCGATAGCGCCGAGAACCTGCTCATCGGACATCCACAATTTCGTAACGCGGAAAGCCGCTTCCCTGAAGAGCGCGTACGCCAAAGGAAGGAGACTTTCGAGACGCTCGCCGCCGTTCAGATACTTCTTTAAAATTTCCGTCCATATCCTGAGCTGTCGATCAGTGTAACCATGGACCTCTTCCTGCCGCTCGTTGATCAGATCTTTGACGGCGTGATCCAACGCCGGTTCTGGAAACCCTTTCCTGTTCGGGAGCGGCACATATCCCGCAAGTCTCATGAGCCAGCGCCAATTACCTCCGAAAAGATTGTAATTTTCCACCGCTGAAACAATATGCGAATGCTCTGAGTTCATCCAAGCGTCTTTCTCGGTCGAATCGACCGACCGGTAATGATCCCGGATGTACTGTATCGCGTACTGCTCGGACATATGAGATGTTTCCTGGACCGGCTCCTGCCAATCGGGGATTAGAGGATGTTCCTGCCGGTAATCATTGATAAAAACGCGCCATTTTCCGCCGAACCAATCTTTTCTAGCAACGGCATTGACCAGTGTGATATGGCCTCCTCTCATCCAGGCGTCTCTGGTAAACGACCGTACGGTGCCGATGTGCCGGTAAAAATACTCGAAAGCGTCTTCGGCTGACGCTATGACGGCCTTTTCCGCTTCATCTGGGGTTTCATTGCTCGGCGACCGGCGTTCTTCCTGGCGACTGGTGCCTGGCGACTGGTGCACATCATCCTTGTCTGGTACCTGATACCCCTCATCCTCTCTCTGCCCTATGCGCTTTGCGCTATCCGCCCCGCTCGGCGAAGCTCGTCGATCGTATATCGTCGTTCGTCGGTAGTTTGCCTGATCTACATCCTCTTTCCTCTGGCGACTGGCGACTGGTGCCTGGTGCTCTTTTATGTGACTGGTGCCCTGGTGCTCTGGTGACTGGTGCTCATCCTGGTCACTGGTGCCTGGTAACTGGTGCTCTTTTTTGTGACTGGTACCTGGTGACTGGTGCTCTTCCTGGTGACTGGTGCTCTGGTGCTCTGGTGCTCTCTCTTGCCCCTGGTGCCTGGCGACTGGAGACTGGTGACTATTCTCCTCCTCGCTCGGCGACCGGCGATCTGGTTTGCTGGGTGGCTTATAATCGTCTGGCCCATCAGGGATTATCTGGCGATTGGCGACTGGTAACTGGTGCCCGTGTATTGTCTCCGGACTACCGACTATCCCGCCCGATTGCAAAATGTTCGCGGGACCCCGCAGAGTCCGAAGGACGCCCGGCGGGGCGGACTCCTGACTAATTTCTTCCCCGCTCGGCGATCCTCTGACGGTGGTATCATTCGTTCCGTTCCCGGTTCTGGGCACCTTCCCTTCACTAAAGAACCTCCTTCTCGATTCCATGAACCGATGCTTCATCTCCATAAAGAGGTCGTGGCCGTCGATAAAAAAATACGCCATCTCCTGTGGCGCAGTGGCACCGGTAACGCGCCGCATAATATCCTGGCAATTCCCGTACGCGCAATCGCTTATACCATCCCTGAGATGCTCGAGAAGTTTACCGATGCCCTCTTCGTCCACATTCTGATCCGCCAGGACCTCCACAAGTTTCTTTCTGAACATCACATAATGCATCAGCTCCGGATACTTCCATAAAAGATACTGGATCTCATCATCTACTTTCGGATAGAGCCCGACTTCGATATCAAGACGGCTTATCTCTGCCGCGTAGTCGTCAAGGATCTTCTCTTTTTCTCCCCCGGCAGGCATCCTTTCGTTCACGATCGCCGTCGCGATCGATACCACGTCGCGCCCGATCCACGATACGGCATATCCCGGAAAGAGCATGTTCCTCATCTGCATTACAGCGTCTTCGTGATCTCTGTCTGATCGATCGTGCATTAAAAACGCGAATTTCAGATAGTCCGGTAATACGCGATCGCTATGCTCGTCCTCGAAGTACTCGTGCCGCAACGTCTCTCTTCCGAACATAAGCTCATAATACACGGCGGCATAGCTCGCGTCGGCGTACTCTTCCAGCGGCCGTTCCTCACCGTTCACCGCCAAAACGTCATTCGTGAGGAATTGCGTCGCCCCTTCGCTGAGCGCGGGTGAGAACATAAAACCGCTCTCATACGTGTGCAGCATTTCATGCACCACTCTCGCGACCGCTTTCTCATCTTTCAGGTCCTGCTCGTCCATAAAGATCACATCATAAAAAATACCTGTTGTGCTGCCGATCTTATCAGCCTCAATAAGGTCCGAACGCTTAACGATCCGCACCTTATTAAAGACGTTGTCGGGGTCATGGACGACAATATCATACCTGTCGCGCAGATATTCGAAATACCGCCTCAGGTACACAACCGCTTTCCGTATGGTCCTCCATTCGTCCAGGTTCGGCGGACCGCTCCGCTCATAAAGGAGCCGGTCATCGTCCACCATCCCACCTGCCGCGAGCAACTCTCGTTTAAAATCCTGCGGTGAATACGGATTGGTATACTCCGACACACCCAGGTCGCCAGGAAGTACCTGTCTGAGCATCCCCCTTAAAGTATTCGTGGCCGCCAGGATATAGGCCATTCCGCGCACCACGCGATCATGTACGACCATATTGGGATCACCCGATTCGCGGACGATCTCCTCAAGCATGGCGCGCGCGTCCTCAAGATCAGGCTCAAGCGTGATCCGCTTTGCGCCTTCAGGCAACGGTTCCCGCCGCATCACCTTGAAATACAGCCGGTCAAACGCGACCAACCGTTCATGATCCAATGTTTTCCTTATCTCGTCGGTCACAAAGAATCCGCCTTTGGCGGCGCGCCGCGCCAATTCCTCGATATCAGGCTCGTCAGCCGCATCCGCCTGCGTACCGCTGGTAGGCGACTGCCGTTCTTTCCGTCGTCCGTCGTCCGTCTTCCGTATTCCGTCATCCTCGCCTGTAGGCGATTCACGACGATCCGGTTCTTTTTTCTGGCGACTGGCAAGATCCCTCGATTCGCTTCGCTCGCTCGGGATAAATTCGCCCATATAACTTACGCTCTCGATGGTCGCGTAAGTTATGGTCTCATTTACTGGCGACTGGCGACTATTGTCCCCGCTCGGGGATCTCCGGACACTTCTCCCGACAGAGATCGCCTTCATTTTTCTGAGCGTCTTCAGGAGGATCTCCACCTTCCGGTCGCCCAGCCCTGTAACATCCCACACAAGATCATCGAGCCTCGCCCTTGAAATCTCTCCCCGGGCCCGCTCTTTCTGCCGGGCTCGTACCCAATTATGCACCCGGCCGGCAACATCGACGCCGAAATGATCGGCTTTTAAAAGATCGCCATAGAGCGCATTAGCGTCAACTCGCTCGACCAGTATCAACGGTTTTACCGAACCGTATTCCGCCCGTACAACTTTGTTTCTAAGGCCGGTATGCAGATCCGGCAGCGGCGAGTCGATACCGAATATCTCCCGTATACGCTCAAGCGTTTCTTGGCCGATGTTTCCGCCCTGAAGCTCGCATGCCCTCGCGAGAAATTCTCTTTCGTCGATCTTTGCCGTAACTGTCGGTTCACGATCTTTTTCGACGTCAGAT
>JBDRSA010000006.1:0-12058 GCA_043825275.1 Candidatus Omnitrophota bacterium | reverse complement strand
TTTGTTGTTATGTTTCTTACCGTATGGTTTGGTTATGGATTCGAGACCGGAACGTTACTGCAAAAGAAGGATACCCATCCTACGCTGAAAAAAATATTTGCGCAACTCGACAAGCGGACATATGAGAAAGTATCTTTTGCCGCGACAAATATTACAATACCCGCCCCGTCATTTTTTAAAGGTATCGGCACGGTGTTCAGCGTCGCATCCGGGGGGAAACACGGCTCTTTTATGCTGGGCAGGCATTTCCGCGGTGGTTCATTGCGAGGCGCATTGCTCGCTTTTTTTATTAAGACCCCGATCCCCCTGACCATTTTTTTTATCATCGCGCTCATATTGAAAAGAAAAGTGCTTTTGAGTAAAGATCAATTGTTTTTGCTGGTCCCCATCAGCGCCTTAGTTCTCACGACGCCTTTACATATAAGCCTGCATAATAAGTACATTTTACCGGTATATCCATTTTTAATAATTTTTTCAAGCCAGATATTCGACCCTCAATACATTAAAGTAAGAAAAATAAAAGTTTTATTATGTATTCTACTTGCTTGGCTTATGTTCGGGACATTACGGATTTATCCTCACTATCTGGCGTATTTTAACGAATTCGCCGGCGGTCCGCAGAACGGATATAAGTTTTTGGTAGATTCTAATTTAGACTGGGGGCAGGACCTGAAATTGTTAAAGGAGTATCTCGACAAAAATAATATTGACGAGGTGGCGCTGGGTTATTTTGGGACAGCCAGGCCGGAATATTACGGAATAAAGTATAAAAAAATGGCACCGTTCACTCCGGTGAGGGGATGGGTCGCTATAAGCGCTACACTTCTTCAGGGAGCTCACATTACCGCTAAGGATCCTTACGCTTGGTTACGGCAGTATGAACCTGTAGCGAAGATCGGATACTCCATATTTGTTTATGACATTGGCGATAAAGTTAGAAACACGCAAGAAAGAAATAACGGGTCGAATTAACAGATAGAAAAGACATTCTGTATATGCCACCAGAATGAATGAAGGCGCGGAGAAAAAGGGGCCAATAAAAGCATTATGGGAAAGATCACGATAAGGATTGGTGATATTACCCTGGAGCGGGTAGACGCGATCGTAAACGCGGCAAATGAGGGTCTCAGGGGCGGCGGCGGCGTAGACGGCGCCATTCACCGGGCCGCCGGCCCTTCAGTTATGGCGGAATGCGGGAAGATCGGCCGCTGCGGGATCGGGAGCGCCATAATGACCGACGCCGGCGCATTGCCGGCAAAGAAGATCATCCACACCGTCGGGCCCGTCTGGAAGGGCGGCCGTTCCGGTGAGCCGGAACTTCTCAAGGCAGCCTACAGAAGCAGTTTCGAGCTCGCGAAGCGATCAGGCCTGAAGACGATCGCTTTCCCCGCCATATCGACAGGTGTTTACGGATATCCTATCGACGAGGCGACGGCGATCGCGATCGAACAGGCGAAGAGATCCGCCCGCGATTTTGACGAGATCGTTCTTGTCTGTTTTTCCAAGCGCGATCTGGATGTTTATACCAGTGTCGCGAAGGAGCTCGGGGTGTAGTCAAAGCGTAAAGACGGTTTATGGTGTACGGTGAACGGTGTACGGTACAAGAATAGCAACTAAAAAACAATCGATACTATGTGCTGGGAGTTTCAAAGTTGATATCCTGTGATCTAATTGTGATTTTTTAATCTTTTAACCGTAAACCATTAACCGTACACCGTAAACCGTACTCAGTGCTCTGAACTTTGAACAAGTTGGGAGACAGGTAGGCCCTTACAATGCGAGCGCTTATCCAAAGAGTAAAGACCGCGTCGGTATCGATTGACGGGAAAGAGGTGGCTCGGATCGCAACCGGTTTTCTTCTTCTCCTGGGCGTCGGAAAAGACGATTCGGCAGATGACGCCGTGTTTCTGGCGAAGAAGATCGCTGCCTTGCGCATCTTTCAGGACCCTGATGGCAAAATGAACTTGAATATTAAAGACGCCAAAGGATCGGTATTGAGCGTCCCGCAATTCACCCTGTTCGCGGATACAAAAAAAGGAAACCGGCCCGGTTTCGACGCGGCCGCGGACCCGCAGACGGCTGAAACGCTCTGGAAAGAGTGTAACCGCCTGCTTCGCGAAGAGAGGATCGAGGTCGCGACCGGTGTTTTCGGATCGTCGATGGACGTCGCGCTCGTGAACGACGGCCCGGTAACGATCTGGCTCGATTCAAAGGAATGACGATGAAGACTCGCGCGCTCGCCATGAAAAAAAAGATCATTCTCGCGATCGTGTGTATCGCGGTTCTCCTCTGTTCGGTGAACCTCTTCTCGAAGACGGTTGAGTTTTCATCGGTCGACGGAACCGTATGGAAGAGTTACCACGACTACGCGAAGCTCGGATTCGCGCTCGGATTCATCGTGGGGGCTCATCAGACGATCGACGGGCTCGATCCCTATATCCGGCAATCATACTATAAGGGAGAAAAAGTCGAAGAACTTGTTCCGGTATATAACATCACCAATACCGAACTGAGAAAAAAGCTGGATGAGTTCTACGAAAAAAAAGAGAATCTCACGGTTCCGGTCGGCGAGGCGGCGATCATAGTCTGTAAAGAGATGATCCCGAAAAAAGACATAAAGATGATCAGCCGCGAGAAAGAGATCCTCAGGCTCCCGGAGCCCGAGCGGAAAGTCGAGCGGATCAAGGACCACATCAAAAAAGAGATCAAAAAGGGAAAACATCCCGACTATGAGGTACGGCGGGAAACGATCGTCAAAAAAGAGACGAAAAAAGTTATTCCTCTAAAGTCCGAGGAAGAGGTTACCGATTTCTGGTTTAATCTACTGGTGCCCGGCGGCGGGGTGAAGACCAGAGAGGTCGTAAAAGTCAACTACTCGCTCGCGATCATCGTCGCTGTCTTCGCGGGTATCGTGATCACGTTCCTTATGATCAGGAAGGGAAGAAGAAAAAAATGACCATGATCCTTATTTCACTCGCCGCGTTCGCGATCGCGATCACGGTCCACGAATTCGCCCACTCATGGATGGCGTATCATCTCGGTGATACTACCGCGAAATCGATGGGGAGGCTGACGCTGAACCCGGCGGCGCACATCGATCCGGTTGGAACGGTCATACTCCCGCTTCTCTTGATCCTTTCGGGATCTCCGATCGTTTTTGGGTGGGCGAAGCCGGTGCCCATTAACGTGCGGAATTTCGCGAAGCCGAAGGAAGGGCTCTTTTTGACGGGGCTCGCCGGCCCCTTGGCGAATATCGTCACCGCCGCGCTCTTCGCGGCCCTTATTAAAACGCGTATTGTTACTTCACCGGCGCTCTACGTCTTCCTGATGTACGCGGTATCGATCAATATCGTCCTCGCGGTATTTAACCTGATCCCGCTTCCGCCGCTTGACGGCTTCAATATCGCCATCGGTATTCTTCCGGATCGGGCGGCCCGCTCCTACGCCGGGATCCGCCCGTACGGGCCGATCATACTGCTCGCGCTATTTTTTACGGGGATCTTCAGGAAGATCTTCTGGCCGATTATCGGCGCCCTCATCAAATTTCTTATCGGACAGTAGTACGTTGTAAAGTTAATTCTTGAACCTTTGTCATTCCCGCGCAAGCGGGAATCCAGTCCCCGCTTTCGCGGGGATTAAAATGATTTGGATCCCCACTTTCGTGGGGATGACAGTGGTAAAAATTTATTTTACAATGTAGTAGTGTCCGGATGGTTTTTTGGAGGCCTTGCGGCAGGTCACGAACATCCGCGAGGCGAGGAACCCGTATTTTTTTTCGCCGCGGTGAAGCGGCCCTTTCTTTATGACGGAGATCCCGCCGAATCCGGCCCGACCGTTGAGCGTTTATGGAACATTCGTGTCCAGGGGGTGCGCGCGAGTGTCGTCGGCGACATCGGTCTCGTCGAGAAAAGAGATCCTGATAGTACCAAACTGTCGAAGATGGGTCATACAAGTGATTAAACGGCGTCAAACAGATATACTATAACTGAACCGGATCTATGTATCTCCTTAAAGAATCTGGACTTGGCAGGATCATATCCTCCCAACTTTCTTTCAAATTCGCTTATTAGAAAGTATTCAATATTGTTCTTCTTAAGAAGTTCTATGCGGAATCTATCAGATGTGTGAACAGACATGAAACGGTTAAGTTTCTCGGTTTTATGGTGAATATCTAAAGTCTCAGCCCAATGTCCCACAAATGTCTTCATCCCTGTTCTTGCCGGAATAAAACTACCTACTTCTCTTGAGGCCAAAACCGCTTTTTCCGCCGGGATATTCTCATCCATCCATTTCAAGGCATTCTCAAAATCTCTAGATAAGAAGTGAGGATATTCAATTTTAGTTGCTTTTCTAACATCGTTAATGATATGCATAAGATTAGAGGGTGATGAAACAATTACAAATGAAACGACAAAGATAACTCCTGTCTTATTTAGTCGGCTGCCTTTAAACCACTGCCATCTCTCAAATAACCAGAAGAGCCCCATAGCACAGAGTACGCACAAGGCTATGTGCAGACCCTCGGTCATACGCATGCGAAAACCCAAGGGGCTCTGCAATAAGACTAAAACACAGATCACCCAAATAGCTAAAAAATAATATTTATCCCTGCGCTCTTTGATGATCTTACAGATAGCCCATAGAGCCACAAAGGCTACGAAACCAATACCTAAGAGATAGCCGAATATGTTATAAAAAACCGGTTGTCTGAAATAAAGACGGACAAGAGGATTATTGATAATGGTAATTAACCCCGGCAGCATCCCCAAAGAGGATGTAAAAAAATAAACTATGCAACCCAAGGCAATACGCGATATTTTTTTTCTATCTTTATTTACCAAATACAAACTATAACTACCTATTACCAAAAAAATTAGGACTATTTTGGGGGGATGGATGAGGTTTATTATAGCGCCCAATAGGCCGGCATAAACCGCCAGTTTTAAGTCATTTTTTTGCAGGCATTCTATCATCAAGAGAAAAACAACGAGCATCATGGCGATAGTAAGCATGGCATGAGCTGTCCAGTCAATGCCCCAGAAGGTGATCGCCTGGGGATGGTTTTGGTCGCATAGCCCCCACCGATTAGGGACCGTGAATCCAAAAAAATGATACAGAGAGGCGAAATAAAAGCCAAAACCACTGGAGAAACAAATCAAGAGAAAAGCTACTTTCCTTTTTAAGACATCACTGATGAAATAACCGCAGAAGGCATAGCTGGCAAACAGAAGTATGATCCCGGTTATTACACGCATAACCTGGTGAACAATAACAATGGATAACCCTGAAAATCTGCTTAGGAACCCTCCAATTAGAAAATAAACAATGAATATATTGCGTGGAAAATCTTCCGTAGAATATTTTTCCTCAAACAAAAAATTTCCATCTTTTGCCTGCTTCATCCAGGAAAAATAAGAATTCATGTCTTCATGATTATTTACATAGCCTACAAAACGATGCCCTTCATCTTGAACTAAGCAGCCAATAATCAAAGGAATAATCGTAATTGTGACTACCACTAAAGAAAGAAAAAATACAAAACGCCATTCTGCGCTTTTTATTTTAAGGACCGATGTCATTTAAGACGCCTCCTTTAGTTTCTGAATGTGCCTATGGGGTCATCCCACAAGGGAGCACCCTATAATCTCAAATCTTCAACTTTTCATCAACAATTGTTTTATAAAGCCTTTACTTAAAAACATAATCCAAATAAAGCTCCTGGTGTTGTCTCTGGTCTTCTGAGAGTCCCGAACAGAACGGGTACAGATAGTATACCATTTTTATCCTTTTGAGCAAAAAAACTTTTTGTTGAACAGGAGAAGCGCATAAAACTCCGGGGTGTTTCTCGCAAAATGGAAAACTTGTCAATAGGTCAGAACTTAGATTTGAGGGCTAGAAAATCCCAACAAAAAACAAAACACAAAATCCTTGACAGGCAAAACATATTGTACTATTATCTCTTTAAATGGCTACACAATAATTAAGGAGGCCGTTCATGCCAAAGCAGAAACAGGATTTCCAGAAGAACCTGGCAAAAGTCTGGGAGGCTACCCAGAAGCAGCTTAATACGATCGTGAAGGAAGCTACCGTGCTGGCGAAGAAGAGCGAGATATACATCAAGGATATTTCCGGCAAGGGGAAGATCGAGGCGGAGATCCTGATCGCCAAAGCGAAACGGGAGAAGATCTATTATGAGCTCGGAAAAGTTGTGGCCGGTACAGGCGGGAAGAGCCGTGACAAGAAAGTAGCCGAGTTGCGCAAGCAGATAGCCGACCTCCGTAAAGATATGAAACGTAACGAAAAATTGCTTAAAAGCTGAGCCCTCGGGAAGTTTTTCTGTTCGAGGGCTTCAGGATAAAGGGCCGGATATAAGAAAAACCACCTCGACTCTCAAATAGTTTTCAAGCAGCCACCTCTATAAAATAAAAACCTTCCAAAAATTTTTAGAAAGGTGAGTCGTCTTCTCTTTCTAAAGTTCCATTTTCCTAACACAATTTCTCTTAACAAATTGACTCCAAGGGTTGACTTTTTAGTATTCGGTGGTATATTTTATTATGCGTCATATCTTCTTTGCTGAATATTGTGTTATTTTTTATGGCTATTTTCCAGCTCTAATACCATAACAAGATATAAGACTATGGCACAAAGGATCATCGGCATTGTAGTAGGAACTCTTGCGCTCACCGCGTTGTTATTCTTTGTGATCTCATCTCAAGGGAAAGACAAGTACCTCTCTTCGGGGAAGCAGTATCTGAAGTTCTCGGAATACGATAAGGCTATCGAGAGTCTGAAGAAAGCTCTCGAAGAAGATCCGAACAGTATCGAAGCGAATGTATATATCGGGATCGCGTACGGCAAAAAGAGAGAATACGATAAAGCCCTGTGGCACTTCGGTAGAGCCCGGGATAATAGGACCGGTGATTCCGATTTTCCGGCGTCGATCTATAATGACGTAGGGCTTATCTATTACTTACTGGAAGAGTATTATTTCGCGATCGAGCAGTTTGAGAAGTCTATTAAGGCGGACCCCGGCTTTAGCGAAGCGTATTTCAATCTTGGCGTCACCTATTCGATCACCGGGAGGACCGACGAGGCCATCGCGGCGTACGCTAAGGTTCTTGAAATCGACCCGAAGAACTCGTTCGGCCACTGGAACCTCGCCGTCAATTTCGAAAAGGTCGGTAACTTCAGGAAAGCGGTCGAACACTGGGAAAAGTATATCGAGTACGTGCCGGGAGCGTTCCGGCATCCTGATATCGAAAAACATATAGAGGAGCTCAAAGGGAAGATCGGAAAAGGATCCGCATGGGCGCCTGTTAAAAAAACGGAGGTTACATATGATAAGGCGTAGACGCTTTGTCGTAGACTGGAGACTGCAGTTAAAATACGCGATCCTCGTTATTATACCGATATTGATCCTCGGATTCTTCACCCTGGTGGTAAGCTTCAAGGTCGGCGAGGGCATGATACAGGTCCAGCGGCAGCAGCTTATGACTCAGATCGCGACCCTCGAGGAATCCATTAAGAGTATAGAGAAAAATACCACCGATTCTATCGAATCGAGACGGGTGCTGCAGCGGATCAGAAATCTGAAGGTCTTTCTGCAGGAGCTTATACGGATAAATATTTACGAATTGCGGCGACTGACCAAGATGCTGCTTGTCGCGGCGGCCGTTTTGATCCTCGGCTCTCTCCTCTTTGGGCTGTTAGTTTCGCACAGGATCGCCGGGCCGATATACCGGCTCGAAATGATCATTAACCTGATCGCCGACGGCAAGAAAACCTCTCCGGTGCGGACAAGGGCGACCGATGAGTTTAAAAGCCTGACCGCGGCGCTTGAGGGACTCAGGCTCAGGCTTCTGGAAAGTTCGACGAAGCGGAAAGAGCTGGTCCTGGACCTTACACGAAAAACGAACGATCTGAAAGAGCGGTACGACCGCGGTGACTTGAATAAAGGAGATATCGATAAACTTATAACGGAACTTACCGAATGGGAGAAGAGATGCGTATAACATACGGAAAGATCTTGTCTGCTTGTATCCTGCTCTCTTGTCTGTGTTTGATAGTGTTTCCGGGCGGCGACCGCTGTGACGCCTTCGGGAACAAGCGATACGAGAAGCAAGGTACCCCTTTAGAAAAATGGATCCTTGTCAACAAGGTCTTTTCGGCAGGAAAGGAACATTACCGGAAAGGCGAATACGACGAGGCGGTCACGGCATTGAGAGCGGCGCTTGAGATCGATGGCGACAACGAGGAGATCCGTGAGTATCTCATGCTGGCGAAGTACCAGATGAACAGGCGGTACTACGACAATACGGTCTCGCGCCGTACGAACGGCGGGGCTCCCGAGAAGAAGATCCACGACCTGTACCTCCTGGGGCAATACGCGCTCAGGAGCGGACGCGATAAAGAGGCGGTCGAGTATTTTCAGGAAGTCCTGAGACTTGACCCTGAACACCAGGGGGCTTTGACCGATCTCGCCCAGGCCAGGGCCGTGTTCGCGAAGGAAAGAAAAACGGCGGGCGGATCGTCCGAACATATTGATGAGTCGTATCTCTTACGGGAGATTGGTTCGTCGGAAGAGTTTTTTCTCGGGGAGGAGATGCCGGACTCCGGCGAGCTCAGCCTGCTGGAAAAAGAGATCCACAGGGATATGCTCGTACGAAACATACTTATGGACAGACTCAGAGAACGCGGCTTGTACGAGGAGACCACCCGGTCCATGGCGCCATGGGGCGCTGCCCGTATGCGGGCAAAGCCTACCGGGATGCCGGAGCATGAGAAGATACTGGCGTTAAAAGAGAAAGAGAAACAGCGGTTGCTGATGGCGAAGCTGATCAAAAAGAGAGCGGAAACGAAGACGCCGGAGGATGTACAAAAAGCCCGCTCCGCCCAGAAACTCATGGAACAGGAGAAACAGAGGAGAATTATCGCCGAGCGGAAGCGGAAGAAAGAGCTCAAGAAACGGTACGACCGTTCGGTCGAGATGTTCAAGCGCGGTCATTACGACGAGGCGTTCGAGGGGTTTCAGAAGATAGCCGAACAGAATGTCGATTTCAAAAAGACGCGGCGTTATATCGCGGCCATCAGGAAGGCAAAAGTGGCGCGGGAGCGGGATGTTAAGCCTCCTCTCTATACGCTCGGTCCGGATGACAGCCTCGAGATCACCGTAGCGAATCACCCTGAATTTTCCGGAAAAGTCACCGTTGAGCAGGGTGGTGAGATCATTCTCCCTTTGAGTAAGGAAGTTATTAATGTCAACGGGCTCACCAAAGAAGAGCTCGCTGAATTATTGACGAAGAAGCTTTCACGATACGTGAAATCTCCCGAGGTGAACATTGTCATAACGGGATACAACTCTAAGAAGTGGTATATCCTGGGAGAGGTCGGTGTCCGCGGAGAATATCCGATGGGGAAGACCGATCTGACGCTCCTCGAGGCCCTGTATCAGGCGCGGCTTCCGCTTGAGAATTCCGCCGCTATGCGAAGGGTCGCTCTGATAAAACCTCACCGAACGCATCCCAAGCAAAAATGGATAAATGTGTATGAACTTCTCTATGAGGGGAAAATGAAGAACAACGTCCGGATCGAGCCGGGGGATATTATATACGTCCCGAAGACTGTGGTGAGCAAGTTCAACAGTGTCGTGACGCAGATTACGTCGCCTTTGACGTCTACAAGCGGCAGTTTGACTGACATCCAGGCTTTGTCAGACTCTCTGAAGGCTATTACGCCGCTCAAATATACTTTGACGCCGAGGGAAAGACAGTAATATGGTCGTCAGCATAAGCACGATCACCGGTGTCGCGCGCAACTATGTTGAGATCTTTTTCCGGCGCAAGTGGCTTTTTATTGTACCGACTGTTCTGATTTCTGGCCTGGCGGTTGCCTACAGCTTTACTATCCCGCCTATGTTCAAAACCTCAGCGATCGTCCTGATCGAAGAAGAGAAAGTGTCAAATCCCCTTATCAGCGGATTTACTATCTCGTCTACCGTCTCCGGACGGCTGGTATCGATCGTTAAGATCCTTTTGAGCCGGCCCGTTTTGGATAAGGTAGTAAGCGAGCTGAACCTTGCTTCTTACGGTCTGGACACAAAGGAATATGAAGGCCTGATAAACGCGATTCGGGACAGCGTTTCGGTCAATTTGCTTGGCGGGAACATATTAAAAATATCCAACGAGAACGAGGATCCGATAATGTGCCAGAAGATCGTCAATTCATTGACCCAGCTTTTTATAGAGCACAACCTTGAGCTTCAGATGAGAGAGACCAATTCCGGCATAGAATTTTTGGAACATCAACGGGAAATATACGCTCAAAAACTTCGAGAATCGGAAGGATCTCTGAGGAAATTCAAGGAGCTGTTCCAAGACGGGCTTTCGGTCAAGACAAGCAGGAAGGTGAGCGAACTTGTCGGCGCTCCGCAATCAATGATGAATGTTGATCTGCTCAGGTTTACCGAGTTTAAGGAAGACCTGCTTCAGCTCAATTTACAATTACAGGAATTGACAAAAAGGAAGGAGGAGCTTTCCCGGCAGTTCCTTCAAGAAGAAGAGTATATTGTTTCAGAGAGAAACGTCGATCCTTCCGTGATAGGGCTCAAGAAAGAACTTGCTAATAAGCAGGTTGAGCTGGCTACCCTGGAAGCTGACGCGACAGGGGAGCATCCTCTTGTTAAAAGGGCCCAACAGCAGATCGAAGAGCTGAAAGAAGCGATCAAGAAGAAGCGCTCAGAGACTGTTTCTTCAAGCGACAAGGAGACGCTCAATCCGATGTACCAAAATATTAAGATCGAACTTAACAACGCGAATATGCAGATAGCGTCGCTCAAAAAGAGGGTCCAGCTGACAGAATTGTATGTTGGCGATTACAAGGAAAGGATCAAAAGCATTCCGAAAAAAGAAGCGGAATTGGACGAGCTCCAGAGAGATTATGGCATCAATAGCGCCATGTATACGGATCTAACAAAGCGTCTCGAGACCGCCTATTTGACACGACGGCTTGAACTGCAGGAGAAGGGGACCAGATTCAAGATAGTGGATCCCGCGGTAGTTCCTCGTACGCCGTTTAAGCCAAATCGACAATTTTTGGGATTGGCGGGAATGATACTTGGCATGGGTATGGGCGTGGGACTTATTTTTATGGCGGAGATGACCGACCACTCTTTTATCGAGATCAATCAGTTGAGGAATTTTCTCAATATCCCCGTCCTGGCTTCTATCAGTCAAATACTGACGATCGAAGAGGCGGAAGAGATAAAAGCCAGAAAGAGGCTCGGCGTTCTCTTTTTGTTCGTTTTTGTGATATTCGTAGTCCTTGGAGGTATCGCGAAATTTATTCTTTTGAAATCAGGATAGCGATCGAATGACATCATTCATAAATAAGATCATAACGAGCTCAACGGAATATTTCAGAGATCAGAAGAAGAAGCTTCTCGGCGAGATCGGGTCCACGACGTATATTGTGAAAGAGGAGCGGTCTTCGGAGGGGATTGACGGAAGAGCGATCGTTTATCTTGACCCGAAAAGCCATATCGCCGAACAGTTCCGGATCATGCGAACGAATATCCGCTCATTGTCTCCGGACCGGCCGTTAAAGTCCTTTGTTGTCACAAGCGCTTTGCGGGGCGAGGGCAAGACAACGACAGCATGTAATGTTTCTCTCGCCTTCTCTCAGGAGCATGACATTAAGACTCTTTTGATAGATTGTGACCTGCGAAAACCCGGTGTCCATAAGATGTTCGGGATTTCCCGCGAACCGGGACTTACCGACGTTGTTGTTAATAAGATCGGCCTTGACGCTGTTCTCTCAAAGCCCGTGGTGGGAAACCTTTATGCTCTTCCGGCCGGGACATCGATGCCGAATCCGTCCGAGATCCTTAATTCTTCCGGCATACGAAAAGTCATAGCCGACCTAAAACAGAGGTTCGATTATATCTTTTTCGACTGCGCGCCGATCGTTCCCGTGACCGATGCCGGCGTACTTGGCGCTCAGCTTGACGGTACCATTCTGACCGTGCGGGCCGCGTCGACGGGCGCGCTCGATATCGAGCGCG
>JBDRSA010000005.1:0-7482 GCA_043825275.1 Candidatus Omnitrophota bacterium | reverse complement strand
GCGACACCCGGCACTCCTGGAAAAAGCGGTACAAGCAGGGTTCAAATTGTTTTTGGTAGGCATAGAGTCTCCTCATGATCGCATCCTGGCCCAGCTTAACAAAGGCTTTGATTCGGACACTATAAGGAAGTACTTTAAAGTACTTAGAAAATACCCCATACACTACCACGGGTACTTCATTTACGGCAACATCGGCGAGACCGAGGAAGAGATGATGTGCATTCCGAAGTTCGCCCATGAGATCGGCGTGGACACCATCTCCTATAACAAATTGAGAATAGACAAATATTCACCGCTCAGGAAACTTGCTGAAAGTACACCCGGGTATCATATCGCTAATAATGGCGGGCTTTATTCCGATACCTATAGTCATGATGCGCTGAAAAAAATTGGAAAGAAGATACGATTTTCTTTCTATACTCCGATCGGTATTCTTAAAATAGCGCGTAAATTGTTCAGAGTAAAGTTTTATACTTTAAAAGAAGCTGCAACGCTCGTTGCCGTTTCCCCTTTGGTATTCAAAAATATCATAGTCAAAGAAATACAAGAAGGCCGCCTCGGCAGATCCTTAAGAAGTATTTTTATAAAAAACCCGTGATCGTATTTGATACGGCGTTGCCGGCTCCCGGCGGAAATATTTGATCCGTTAAAGCGCAATAATCTTAATGTCCAAATGGCGCCCATCAATTTGCCGGCGTCTACTCGCGGTACATTATCCCGAGCGGCATCGTTCAGGGGGCTGTCCCCACTACCTCGAACCAAGGAGTTTTTATGAAAAAGAGACTATTTTTAATTATCATAGCTTTTGTTATTGTCTGCGGCCTGACGAGCATATTGTGCGGTATCGCGAAAGCGCAGGATGAACCGAAGATAGCGGACGCGCAAAAGAAAGACCAGCAAACCGCGGAAATAAAAGAGAAGATCAAGGAAGTAAAGGAAGAGGCCAAAACCGCTAAAGTGGAGGCGGAAAAAGCCCAGATCGAAGTTGAAAAAACTAAAAAAGAAGCCGAGATCCAAAAAAAAGCGGCTGAGATCGAAAAGCAGAAATTAGAAGCGGAGATAAAAGAAACAGAAGTATCGAAAAAAGAAGTGGAGATCGCCCAAAAAACAGCGAGCAGCAAAGGAGAGGTTAAAAAAGCCGTTGAAAAAGCCAAGCAGGAAGAATCAGAGGACAAGGTCGCCAAAGAAAAAGCCAGGCTAATAGAAGAAAAAATGCTCGTGGCGCAGCAAAAGGCTTTGCTGGCGGAAGAAGAATTGAAGCTTGCTCAGACAAAATTGGCTTTAGCGATAGATAAGATCAAAGAAAAAAGCGCGCAGAGAAGCTTCCTTGAAAAAGCGTTAGAATCAGGCGGGATCGTCGTTGTAGGGCTGTTATTTCTGCTGTTTTTGAAGCTCGGGGTAAGAAAATTTGAACATATGCTGACAAAAAAAGACGCGCTCCGCGAAAGTGAAACCATACTGCAAGTAAAAACCATGGTAAAGCTTTTGAATTGGATCGGGACCATTATGATCTGCGGCATCGTTTTTTATATGGTGCTGGAAAAACATGGTTTAAACGTGGCCCCTTTACTCGCGAGCGCCGGTATCGTCGGCCTGGCGTTCGGTTTTGGCGGGCAGTATCTTATCCGGGATCTGATAAACGGGATATTTGTTCTTGTCGAGGGGCAATACCGTATTAATGACGTCGTGAAGATTGGCGAGCACGGAGGCCTTGTCGAGGACATTAATCTACGGATCACAACGCTCAGAGACCTTGAAGGAAGGGTCATTATTATTCCGAACGGAGAGATCAAGACGGTCGTCAATTATACGAGAGGATACGCTCAGGCGCTTCTTGATATCGGTGTCGCGTATAAAGAAAATGTCGATAAAGTCATGAGCGTCATTCAGGATATCGCGAAAGAGATGAGAAAAGACCCGTACTTCGGACGGCTCATTAAAGGCGATCTTGAGATGTTCGGGGTCGATAGTTTTGCCGATTCCGCGGTCATCATAAAATTCAGGATCAAAACGCTCCCGATAAAACAGTGGGAAGTCATGAGAGAGTTCAGGAGGCGGATCAAGAATAAATTCGACGAGCTTGGCATCGAGATCCCGTTCCCTCACCGGACCATTTACTGGGGCACCGGCAGTGACAACAGCTGGGTCAGAGAATACGCGGACAAGGCTGTCGGCGGGAAATAATAAATCATACCGTTAGGGATCCCGGTTCCCAAACGGCGCCTACCCAAAGCGGTTACGCCGGTTGTCGATTACGCGTTGACCAGGCCCGACGTGGACCGGGATACGATCGCGCTCATGGGGATAAGCATGGGCGGATACCTCGCTCCCCGTGCGGCCGCTTTTGAGCGCCGGATAAAAGCGTGCGTCGCGAATGGCGGGGTTTATGATTTCTCCGCGAGTTTATACAATAATTTACCGCAGGAACTTCTCGGGCTTTTACGGAAAGACCCGGATCAATTTAATGTCGAGATAAAAAAAGTGATGGACGAAAGCACGGCGATCCGGTGGTTTTTCAATAACGGAATGTGGACCTTCGGCGCGGAGTCGCCGGCGGATTTCGTTACAAAAATGTCGCAGTACACCTTAAAGGATGTCGTAGGACAGATTACGTGCGATATGCTTGTTCTCGACAGCGAGGGAGATACATTCCTCAAAGGGCAAGCCGAAAAACTGCATGAAAAATTGACCTGCCCCAAAACCTATATCCTTTTTACGAATGAAGAAACCGCCCAGGCGCATTGCCAGGCGGGCGCTACCGCCATATCGAATGAAGTTATTTTTAATTGGCTGGATGAGGTTCTTATCCGAAACAATGGGCCCGCCTCATGAGCCGCATCTTAGATTTAGGAGCGGCTCCGGAACAGATCGGCGCCTTGTGTCCCCCCGAGTGTATTTTCGGGGATGGCGCCGGGACAGATCTGGGCGCTTTTAGAGCTGCCCCAAATGACAGCAGGTAAAAAGGAGGCTTCAGCATGAAAACGAGTTATTCAAAGAACGTATGGCGAACGTTTCCCGCTCTTCTGTTGGCGGTTGTATTGGTACCGTTTCTCTCTCAGCCGCTTCATGCCCGCCCGGCGGGCGGACCGGGAGCGAGTTCCGAAGAGGCGGATGAAGATATCGAGGAGGCATACCGGGAGATGGCGACGTATACGTCGGGCCGTGTTATAAGCGCCAATGACGCGGCGCAGACGATCGTTGTCCGGGACGAGCAGGGGGATGCCAACACGTACTCCTATGCCGTGAGAGCTGACACAAGTTTTACCGGAGTCCGGTCGCTTAGGGACATTAAGGCCGGTGATATGGTGCGCGTGGACTATTTTACGATCGAAGGCAAGGATGTAGCGACGGGTATTCTCATGGAGAAAAGATATAGCTCACCTTCAGAGATGAATGATCCGGACTACAAGATGCCGGGGGACCTTGTGGATATCGGCAGTGAACCAACCGAGATCGAAGGGTCATCCGGATCGAATGCGTCGTCTGACGGGGTATTAAAAGATCTGAGTGATTAATTCTACAAGGAAAAAAGTAAAAAAATTTGACAGTGCAGCATTTGTAACAGATACTAATTTTGCGCTTAACAGAAAAGGAGGTAAAATGGGTATAAATATGGCAATATTTAGAAAATATGTGTATTATTCAGCGCTTTTATCGCTATTGGTTCTCTATTCCGGTTTAGCGAGCGCGGGAGTAAAAGATCTGAAGGCGGGGAAATTTGTATTTAATAACGCCACCATCCCGATGCAGGGAAAGGTCTGCAGTCAGGAATTTTATGAGGAAGGTTCCTCGGATCCGCACACTATCGTCGAATATTATTATGAAGGCATGGTAGAGGGTCAGCTGCATCTGAGGCGGGTGGTAAAAGTTGAGGACGGGAAAGAAGTGAACCGTAAGGATGCTGTGATCTCTGAAAACCTGAGCCAGATGAGAAACTGTGTTTTTGAGCCGACGCCCGGTAATCGACTCAGGCTTGATGTTGATAACATGCAGCAGTTATCCGTAACGGATCTTGGCGGAAGCACCGAAGAGATGGTCGCTGTTGAGTCGGCCCAGGGAGACCAGGGAACGGTAAGCCAGGAGGAACTGGATGACCAATTATAAGGGGACTCTTTTTAGTGTTGTTCAAATTAGCTTTGTACAAGCGAAACATAGCTTTTTGTCATTCCCGCGAAAGCGTGTTTCGTGCAAGCACAGGATTGTCATTCCCGCGAAAGCGGGAATCCAGAAGAGGCAAATTCAAGGGTAAGTTACAATTAGTCAGATGCGAAGAAATGGGTTTTCAATTTGTATAACAGGCATTTAATACTGGGGACTGGCAACTGACGACTGATGCCTTAATCATGTCCTGCGCCTTGTGATAAATATAATTTGGTTTCCCGCTCGACATCCTTGGATCCCCGCTTTCGCGGGGATGACAAAGAGAAAAAACGGGGATGACAAAGAGAAAAAACGGAGGTGGATGATGAGAGTATCATTGTTACAGAAGCTGTTCGTTGTTCTGTTTGTTGTTACGATGATCGCGACGCCTGTTTTTGCCGGATCGGAATTCGGACCGAGGATCCCTGCGGAATATATCGCCGTTACCGGAGCCGGAGAATCGGATGACGGCATACCGCCGGATCCCTACGAGACCTTCTCGTATGATCTCGCGCTCTTGGAGGCGGGAATAGAAAATTTCAACGTTGTCTATTATACCTCGGTATTGCCTCCGGAATCTTACGAAGTGCCGATCGAGTCGGTCCGGGCCAGTTTTCATCACGGCGCGGTTCTGGAGACGATCATGGCGAAAGCCGGCGGCGTGAAAGGAGACACGGTAACGGCCGGTGTCGGCAGGGTGTGGGCCGTTGATGAGGCGGGCAAGGAGATCGGCGGCTTTGCGGCCGAATATGAACGCATATATAAGGGGCAGAGCGTAAGCTCCGAAACCGCCGCCGAAGATGCGACAAAGCAGTTAACCAGATCGTTACAGCATGAGCTCGATATCCGCGGACTGAAGCAGCAAGGGGAGATGAAGTTCGACGTCAAGTCATTGCGTATCCGGAAAAATTACGGCATAGCGATCTCTGCTCTCGGGTTCATTAATTTCATATATCCCGACCAGATTTCCGCTGGGGAATAACTATTATAAGCGAGGTACTGACGGTTATTGTATACTCTTTCTTTTCCGGGGTGACGGTATTTTTCGGAGGATTGACGTCAATGTTCTTCGAAAAGGCGCATGAAGGTGTCCTGAAAGAGGAGATTATCCACGGGACCATCGCGTTTGGAGGCGGTATTCTGGTCGCCGCGGTGGCGTTCGTGCTTGTTCCCCCTGCCATAGATAAGTTCTCCATTCTTGTTCTGGGAGCTATCTTTTTGTCGGGAGTCTTCTGTTTTTGTCTGATAGACGCTTTTCTAAGCCGCCTGGGAGGCACCTTCGCGCAGTTGATGGCCATGATGATGGATTATGTCCCCGAGGCGATCTCACTGGGGGCTGTTTTCGCGCACAATAACCGCCTGGGGTTACTGCTGGCGATATTTATCGGACTTCAAAACTTTCCGGAAGCTTTTAACGCCTATAGGGATCTGAGAGGCAGCGGATATCCGCGTGATCGCTGTCTGTGGATCCTGGCGCCGTTAAGTTTTGTCGGGATCTTCGCGGCCCTTTCCGGCAAGTATCTCTTGAGCGATAGACCTCAACTAATAGCGGCGCTTATGCTTTTTGCGGGCGGAGGGATCCTCTATCTGATATTCCAGGATATCGCGCCTATGGCGAAGATCAAAAATAACCGGATCCCCGCGCTCGGGGCCACCATTGGTTTTTTTGTCGGTATGGTCGGGGAAAAGATATTCGGTTAAGACGACCATAGGCCACATCTTTCTGAGCCAGGGAAATAACATATCCGGGGATAGACGTTCCCGCTATTTCGCCATTATTCCGTTTCTTATCCTTCTCTAACCCAAAACTCAGGTGTACCAAAAAAACACTTAAGGTCTTGACAGAATATGAATCATGGTGTATATAACCATATAGTTATACACTCAACTATACAAAGGAGGTGATACTTGCTGGTGAGGTTAAAAAAAGCTCGGCAAATGCTGAAAAGCTTCGCTGACGACACGAGATTGAGGATCGTCAATCTGCTTTCCCGAAAGGAGTTGAGTGTGTCTGAGCTCTGTGAGATCATCGGCTCCACGCAGCCGAACGTATCAAAACATCTCGCCCGGTTGCGCCTGACCGGTATTGTGGGGGACCGGCGAAACGGAAACAGCGTTTACTATAGGTTGTCCAAACCGGCTGATAAAGCGCGCCGGGGGCTCATAAACGCCGTTACATCCGGATTGTCCGAGCTTGAAACATTTAGAATGGACCGAAAGCGTTTAAACTCGTTAAAAGAAAGGAAGAGAAATGTTTAGATTGAGGATCGGATTAGTTGCTATGGCGTTGATCGTCGGAATGGCGGTTTCCGCTCCTTTTGCCGGAGCCCAAGCCCAGAGCGAGGAGGAAGATACGATCTACTCGTTTGGGACGGTTTCCATGATCAATAACGAAAAGATCGTCATTAAGGAGATCGATAATGATACGTACGAAGAAGTGGACGTGACGTATGTTATCGGCCCCGGAGTAAAGGTTCTCGAAGGAACGCTCGATCAGGTAAAAGCGGGTGACAGCGTAGACATAGACTATCTTGAAGAAGGGGAAGCCAGGGTAGTGAAAATAATAACTGTTGTTAAAGAGTAGGCCGCGACAAATATTCTGAAAAGGGGCATGGCTATGTGTCGCGAAGAATGCCCAAAGTACGATCTCTGTTACGAGAACGACGATATACGGGAAGACTGCTGCCGAAGGTGCCCGGAATATTCCGACTGCAACGGTTATGCCGGGGATGGGCGGCAGAAGAGCAAGAGAGCTTCTTCCGGACCCGAAAGCGACGACGAGCTGATATAGAGCTGTATTTCGGGGCAGCCTGTTGGGCGTTTTGCCTGTAAGAACACGACGAATATTTTCGGGGAAACGGAAACGTTTCCCCGAAAATATATCCGCGAAAAGAGGAGTTGTGAAACGCGGCTGATCAAAGACCTTGCGCGGGGATTCTACGGTATTCGACATGAGCGCTTCCCGGGGCTGGGCTATTACAGAATGACGAAGATAAAGACGAAATTATCACCGGAATACGAAACGCGGTGATCGGCAAAGCGTTCCGGGTATGAACAGTGTTTCCTCGGACAGTCTCGCGGCTTCCTGTAGTTTTCCCGCGATATTTTCCTTGGATAGTACCGGCGCGGGGAGTATAATTTGTAATTGTAAGGCGGCCTCTCCGGGCGTTCCGATGCCGGATGAAAGTAATAGTTTGGCCTCAGGAAGCACGCCTCGGCATAAGGCCCTGCAAGAGCCTCAAAAGGGGGTATCGGGGCCTTGTAGGCGAATAAGTCCGACGTAGAATTTCACACTTTACGAGTCGGATTTAAGTGTATAAAAACAATCATTTTCCGTAAACC
>JBDRSA010000004.1:0-17561 GCA_043825275.1 Candidatus Omnitrophota bacterium | reverse complement strand
TTCATATGGCGAAGAACAGGTGAACCTTTTGAACATTGATATATCTCCCGCTGAGCTGTTTACGGGGGATATGGTTGCGATTTCATGCGGCTTGGAGATCACGGAACGACTTCCGAAAGAACATTTTCTTTTTTTACACCTTGAAGGAACCTGGCCGGGGGCGTATGTAAACGCTGATATCCATGCTTTGGGACCACAGAAGCTTTGGGAGCCCAATAAAAGGATAGATCTGGGACCGTTCTATATATACGTTCCGCTTGATCTTCCCGAGGGAGAATATAGGGTGACTATGGGGCTTTCCTCCCAAACGAGAACAGCGACCGGGGCATACTATAAAAAGTTACCTTACAGCAATCAGGATATTCATGATTGGGCGGTCGGCGCGATCTCGATAAAAAAGAGGTCTCCTGAACCGGTTATATTTGCAGATGAATACGGTTATGGAGTAATGGCCGCTGATTCCCTCAAGAAGATATTTCAGGAGAGAGCTTATTTGGACTATACGAGCGATCGAGATAGCGTAACTATTTACGCGGCAAGGGGAGAATACGAGAGCTTTCAGATCGTGGTTGTTCCCGGAGAGGATGATCTGCAAAACGTAGAGGTTTTGTTGGAAGATGATTTTTTTGAGAAGAATGGCCGCGGGATCGGAAAAGAGAATGTAACGTTATATAAAGTGGGCTATGTCAAAACAGAAAAACCATACTACAATACCGTTAAAGTCGGATTATGGCCCGATCCTCTGATCCCGCTCAAGGAGCCTTTTGATGTCCCAAAAGAGACTGTTCAACCGGTCTGGGCCACGGTGTATGTCCCAAAGGAAACTCTACCCGGGAAATATAAGAGTACGGTGATCATACATCCATCGGGGAAAAAGGCAAAAAGCGTAGATGTAACGCTTCACGTTTGGGGTTTCTCTATTCCCAAAAGAGCGAACCTGAAAACCGCTTTTGACTTTTATGCCCATCATATCAAATCAAGTCATCCGCGGAAACAGCATGAAGATGGCGTATTTTGGAAACTTCGGGTCCAAAGGCTGCTTGAGAGCTATTATCTTGATATGCTCAAGCACCGCATCAGCCCGATACACAATGTAGGCAATCCGAAGTTCTTAGGTGAAGAGGATGGGAAATATCATCTGGCGTTTGACAAATTCGACAAAGAGGCGGCGTTCTATCTTGAAAACGGCCAAGCCTGTTTCGGCATTGCCCAGGAATGGCCCTGGGGATACCGGGGAGAGTGGACGGATAAGTGGTACGGATATACCGATCAAAACGCTGTGGTAGGCGTCTTTGGAGAATACGGAAAGCACCTGGAAGAAAAAGGCTGGCTCAACATCTCCTACGCGTATATATTCGATGAAACCCTTCATCGGGTCAAAGATTTTACCCGGCTTATTCATGAGGGTAATCCGGGAATAAAGAATCTTGTTACTATGGCGCCGCGGAAAGGATATCCCGATGTTGATATATGGTGTGTAAGAGTTGATGAATTGGTCCAGCCCGCCGTTTCCGAATTTCAAAGATCCGGCAAGGATATCTGGATGTATGTTGCCGGAACGACGAGGCCATGCCCGAACCTCAATCTGGATGTTCCCGCGATCGAGCACCGGATCATCCCATGGATATGCTGGAAGTACGGCGCCAAAGGGTTGCTCTATTGGTGTGTAAACTATTGGAGCAAAACCGATCCGTGGAAGAGCGCTATGACCTTTTCAGAGCAGAACGGAAACGGGTCGTTGTATTATCCGGATCCGGAAGGAGAGAACCCGGTCGGCTCTATCCGGCTCGAGGTCCTTCGGGATGGCCTCGAGGATTACGAGTACTTTTATCTGTTAAACGATACGGTAAACTTAATAAAAAAGAACGGCTTTTCGAGCGATTATCATGCTGGTTTATCTGAGGCCGAAGACGCGTTGCGCGTAAATAACGCTATTGTCAAAACCTCAATCTACTATACGAGAGACAATAAGCGGGTTTTTGAAGAAAGAGAGAGGATCGGAAGGTTGATAGAGGAATTGGCGAAGTGAATATTTCTCGGCATTCGAACGGCAGGCTATATTTTGAAAAAAAATTATTTTTTAGTTATATTTAGTGTTATCCTCGGATGGCTCTTATTGATCGGGTTTTCCATAAAAAGAACGGGAGTTATTAACACGTTTATTAATTATACAAAACCGGCAGTCAATTATTTTTATACGCCTCACGAAAAAGTTCTTAGTGATTTTGAGGGGTCGAAGGATTTTTGGGCGTGGGATCTTGACGGAAGCTTTGTTGAGCTTTCTTCCCGGTACGCGTCATCTGGAAAACACTCCGCCCATGTAACTCTATACAGTAAAGAACATGGAGGGAGCGCTACTCCAGGAGTAGGGCTTGAAGACACTAATATAGGTCCTCGCGGGGAAAAAGATTGGTCTCGTTTTAAATCTTTACGGTTTGAGCTATGGAACCCGCAGGATGCCCCTGTACTCCTTGACATAAAAATAAAGGATAAAGCCGGCCGATATGCGCAGCAGAAAATAAAGATGCAAAGTGGGAAAAATAATATTCGGATCGATCTCAAAGATATTGCTGATACAGTTGATCTAACGAATATCGTCTATCTTAAACTCTTTACCGGTCCCCAAAACGAAGATCGCGAGTTTTATTTGGACAATGTAAGGCTTGATAGGGAAGATCTTGCAAAGAGAGATATCCTGGAAGATCCTATGGTAGACTTTGTTTCGTTGCGCGCTCCGGATACTGTTCGACGCGGCACGGAAATTTTACTTTCCTGCAGTATGGTGGCCTTAAAAGCGCTGGACAAAAAGTATAAAGCGTTTATTCATATTTCAAAATCAAATGAATTGAAAAAAAAGTCATCAAAACGGCGATGGTTTATCAACGCGGACAGAGATCCATTAGTCCCTACTTCTCAGTGGGCCGAAAGCGGCATATATGAAATTGGCCCGGAAAGGATCTTTATTCCGAAAGATTTTCAACCGGGCGCCTATGCGGTGCAGATCGGGCTATTTAATCCCCGATCAAGAGGATCGTATTCAAGAGGCGCGCTCAACAGTGGAGCCTTTGATTTTCGTACCGGCTATCCCCGCTTGCGGTACGCAAGCCAAGCTTTTAAAGATCATATAGTCGGATATATTGAAGTAGTGAAGTAAAGCCATTTGCGTCGAAAACTGGCTGACAAAAAGATAGACCCTCTGTCTGATATATGTATTTTTAGTATTTTAAAAAAGGAGAAAGATAACAATGAAAAAGATGCTGTTTTATCATATTCGGCGGGTATCTATACCTATTCTTTTAATTGGCACCATCTTTTCTTTTACCGTTCAAGCGAAATCTATTGTCCGGGAAGGAAAGGCGATCATAACTTTAGGGACGCTCGATATTCCCGATAAGGTCCAAAAAGGGGAGATCTTCTTCTTGAACGCTGATTTTTCGATCACCAAGAATATTTGGGAAGATTACGGGTTTTATCTGCATATTGTAGATCTCAAGACGCACGCGATCGTTATCAATAATGATTTTTCGCCCGCGACGCCTACAACGATGTGGGTAGTTGGTGACGCGGTTTCCGTAGGTCCGGTCAATGTTTTTATTCCTTCTGACATACCGGCGGGAGAGTATGGTGTAAGGATGGGGCTCTATTCGACGAAACAGACATCTGCGGGACCGATCTATATCAGGGAGCCGTATACCAACGCGGATATAAAAGATTTTATTGTCGGGACGTTGCGTGTGGTCGAGCCGGCAGATGAGAATGAGGAAAAGAAGATCGAAGATCTTGTAATAAGTGATTTTGAAGATCTGGTCGATGTAAGGAAATGGGAGCTATCCGGCGCCGTTATTGAGCAGGAAAAAGAGAATGTTGCTCAAGGGAAGCAGGCGGCCAAAATAACATTCAACGAAGGCGGCATGCCTACGGTTCGACTCAACAATTTTTTTAGATATAGTAATCCGAAATACCACGATTGGTTACTCTATGATGAATTGCGTTTTTACGTCTATGGACCGGAGAAGGATGGCCACACGTATTCAAATACTCCCCTTACCTTGCAGATCAAAGACAGAACGGGACGAAGATTTACGGTTGGAATACCCGGTACAACGGAGAAAGATAAGCCGTATGTTATTAATTTATCGGCTGTCGGCGAGAAGATCGACCTTGGCGATATAGACGATTTTAATTTTTATCGCGGCGGCGCTCAGGCGACAATATATCTCGATGATGTTTGGCTTGTCTCTTTCAATCTGGGCAATGAGACGGGCCCTTTTGTTACTTTCGAAGGGACAAAACTTTCTCAAAACAGTGTACGACCCGGTGGAACGATCGATATAGAGTTATCTTTTTCAATATCAAGAAAGTTTAAGAAAAATTACGCGTTATTCATGCATATTTATCGACAGAACGATAAGGCCGGCTATATTAATGCCGATTCTTCACTGATTCCTCAAGCGACGGAATGGAAGGTTGGTGAGATTATTACCCAGGGGCCGAAGCGAGTGTACATACCTGATGATACGCCCCCCGGCATTTATGATATTGAAGCAGGTCTTTTTATTGAACAAAAGACTCAGGAGGGAGCAAGCTATGTAAGATACTACAGAGGAAAGGACGGGGTTTATCAAATCGACCAGCCGACTTATCCAAGCGATACGTTCAAACAGCCGTATGTAAACTACGAAAAATACGGTGACTGGGTGGTCGGTACTTTTACCGTTGAGTAGAGGCCGGAGATACAGCGGAAGCCGGATAATTGACGGGAACAAAGATCGTTCATGGCAAAAGATAACGGAAAAGTACATGGATAATTTCAGACATGATGAGAATACGGAAAAAGCTCCGGGCGGGAATACGTTTGGCCGTTCGCAAAACCGTATTAAAATAAAGATAAAAGAGAAGATAGCAAGGAAGAGCCGATTTAGAGCCACGATACTGCTCAAGGTTTTTATTGTGATAATGGCGGCTCTTTGCGGGTATATTGTCGGAGGAAAGACTATTACCCGCTATCTTAGGTATTGGATGAATCCTCAGATAAAGTATCACTCGTCAGAAGACGGCAGTCCTACGAGGGTGAGATCCCAGATGAAGTTTTGACCGGGATACCGAAGCCGGTAGCAATGTACAAGCATTCAAGGGTACCCCTCACCTCAATCCTCTCCCCTCCGGGGAGAGGAAGTTATGGAATGAGATCGTTCGCTTCGCTCAGGATGAACAGTCGTGGCATGTAAAAGCTCTACGACTGTTCAAATAAGCAGTTCGATAACGACCCGGCGGTTGGAGGCGCGGTTTGTATCCGAGTCGTTGGGGACGAGCGGCCGGTATTCCCCGTATCCGACCGCGTCGATCTTATCAGAGGGGATCTTGTGTTCGGTGGCCAGATAGCGCATAATGCTGTTCGCGCGGGCCGCGGAAAGTTCCCAGTTTGAGGAGAATTGACGGGTGTTGATAGGGGTGTCGTCCGTGTGCCCCTCGATCGAAAGGCGCGACGGGTACATTGCGGCGAATTCCGCTATCTGATCGAGAAAATCTTTCGCTTCCTGACGCAGAACGGCGTCGCCGCGGCCGAACAGCAAGGGAGACAAGGGCACCAGCCGGAGCTTCCACTTTCCGGCTTCGATCTTGATAAAATTTTCCAGCTGCATCTTCTTGATGTACTTATCGATACTTTTTTTCAACTCATTCATCTTCTCGAGCGCGATGAGGCGCTTGACCTGATCGGGCCGCATTGATTGAAATTCATCCATCATCATCTTCTCGAGTTCCGTGAGCCGCCTGATCTCTTCAAAGACGACCATCCGTTCATCCAGGAGCGGTTTTAATCTCGCGTCGGCAAACACGTAGAGCGGGATCTTCAGGGAAAGCATCGTGGCGAGAATGATAAAGAAGGTCATCAGGAGCACCGACAGGTCCGAATACGAAAAGAACCACTTCGGCGGCCAAACCTCCTGAAGCGTTGATGTCGCTTGATCGCGCCGTTGAATTCTTGATTCGATCATGGCTTGAGGACGCTACCTTTCGACCTTCTTGAGATAAATATAAATGTCGACCCTTCTGTTCTTCTCTCTGCTTTCCGGGTCATCGCCCACAACCTTCGGTTTTGTATCGCTGTATCCGGTCACCCCGATGGCCGCGGGCGATATATTTCCGGCAATAAGATATTGAGCTACCGTTATCGCCCGTTTGTAGGAAAGCTCCCAATTCGTGGGGAACAGGATCTTGCGGAAAGGGCCGATCGGCGCGCTGTCGGTATGGCCCTCGACGCGTATCCGGTAGTATGACCGTGACCGTATCGTTTCGATAATTGTGTCAAGCAGCGCGAACGAGCTCTGTTTGAGCCGGGCGTCCCCCTCCCCGAAGAGAAAAGGCTCACGCGGCGTTATGAGCACCGCGTCGATCTCTACCCGAACGTCTACTTTGTCGTCAAGGCCGGCCTGGGTTATCTGGCGCTCGATCGTCTCTTTGAGCTCCCTCAGGGCCTTCATCTCTCTGACAAGCCTGCGCTGTTTGGGGGTGAGGGCCTTGATCTTGAGCATGATCCTTGATTGATCGGCGCCCGCCTGTTCGAAGTTTTCCATGATCTTGATATCGGCGGGAATAACCTGATCGATCTCTTTGATCGCGAGAAGTTCCGGCGGGATCTTCATCGCGGTAAGAGCGTACCAGAGGATGAACCCCGACATTAGCAGCGTCGTCAGGTCGGCAAAGCTGACGGACCAGGTAGGCGGCCAGCTGTCTTCAAGCTCGCTTTCTCCGGAGACCGAAGGGAAAGCTTTCTTTTTTTTATAGAGGCTGTGAACGGGCATTCTTTTATTAGGATTCTTTGGCGATATGAGCCTTGAGGCGCGCCTCAACGATCTGGGAGTTGTCACCCGCCTGGATGGAGATGAGGCCCTCGATCATAAGCGTTCTCAGGACCGCTACCCGATCGTTATAATTTTTGATCTTTCCGGCGATCGGAAGACAAAGCACACCCGCGATAACGATGCCGTAGAGCGTTGTTATGAGCGCCATGGCCATTGCCGGGCCGATGGTCGCGGGGTCGGACAAACCCCGCAGCATCAGGATAAGGCCGATCAGCGTTCCGACCATACCGAACATGGGAGTATAAACCGACAGGTCCCTCCAGACACGCTCGTTTGAAGCGAGCATGCCGCCCTCGGTGAAGCTCGCGGCGTCGAGGATCTCCCGGGTCACCTCGGGATCGGTCCCGTCGGCGATGAGGCCGACACCCAGGTCGACCAGGTGAAATTTTTCGCCGGATGACTCTTCCCGCAGTGAAATGAACCCTTCTTTGCGCGCTTTGATGGCCATGCGCACGATCAGATCGATAACCGCTTCAGGCATCGGGGGTTTCGGCAGAAAGGCGAAACGGATAGCTTTCATGGCCAGCCATATCTCTTTAAACGTATAGTTCGTGATGAGCGCCGAAATACTGGCGCCGACAACCAGCATAAGAGATCCCGGATCGACGAAGACCATGATCCGGGACATACCGCCGCGTGTCGCGATACCGAAAAGAAGAAAGAACGCCGCCAGGAGAAGCCCGGTTATAGTTGTTATCGCCATGGTCGCCTCTCTGTTCTATTGGACGGGGGGTTGATGTACCAACTGCTTATACTTAATGATCCGGCTGATAACTTCATCGCGGGGTTCTTTTACGATGATCCTTTCACCGGTGGTGAGCGTCATGATAGTGTCAGGTTTCGCTTCGACGAACTTTACAAGGTCGGCGTTCACTACCAGTTCCTTGCCGTCAAACTTTGTAACGATGATCATGCTTGATCCTTTCTTCCACCGGTTTCTTTTGATGACTGAGATCAATGAATCGAGAGCGGTCAGGACCGCGATCCGAGCGAGAGCCTTCCGGCGCGTTCGAGCTCTCTGACCTTGGCGATGATCTCCTGTTGAGCGACAATAGGTTCCATCTCCAGTTTACGCACGTAATCCAGTATCTCTTTTTGCGCCTCGAGCGTGCGTTCCCGCGCGATGTTCGGCATAACCTCGATATCTTCCCGCAGCATTGCCGCTCCGCGCTCGGTCATGACCGCGAAGACCCTAGTACGGACTTCTTCGGACGACCCTTTGAGCGCGAGCTTTATCATATTTCGGTCGATATTCGAAAAGATCTGCTGAAATCTCTTCTGGCCGAGATTTACGATATCCTCAAAAAACAGAATTTCGTCTTTCAAACCCTCATCGGATACGGGCTGCAGGGCGCTCATCTCCTCCTTGACCATCGCGACGGCGCGCTCGGTCATGTTGTTAAAAAATTTGGTCTTAACCGCGTCCGACGCCTTCAGAAGGGCAAGACTAAGACGATGCCGGTCGGTGCTTTTTAACAGCTCCGCGACGCCTTCATTCTGCAGGCCCGCGATATCCTCAAAGAGGAACATCTCCTTCTTTACCGCTTCCGCGATCGAGGGGTTACTCTTCTGGAGATTGTCGAGGACATAATTCGTAATATCAAGCGTTGAAGAGCTCAAAAGCTCCGCGAGCGCCTTGCTTCCCGTAATAGGCTGAAAGTCGCTTCTCAGCTTGACTTCGGGCATTTTGCGGCGGATAAAGTCCTTTATTTCGGCGGCGACTTTATCGGTCTCGACAAGGGTTGCCATGGCGACCGAAACCTCTATCTTTCTTTCGTCGGATAGCTCAGCTACGACTTCCGCCGCTTTGTTCGGGTCGATATGTCCCAGTATTATGGCGGCGATCCTCGGCTCCTCGCCGTCGATATACAGGGAGATCTCACCGGTCGAGATAGAGTTGAGATATTTGAACGGCTCGTCAAGAATGTCGCCCGCGGCAACGCCGTCAACCTGTCTTTTGATGTGCTCCTCGATGCTCTGGAGCACCTGGAGCGCCTCGGGGGATAACCCTCCGTCGCCGCCCATCGGCGCGAGCGTATCCCTGAGTGCCTGGAGGAACTCGGGCGCCTGTAAACCGGCGGCGGATCCGGCCGAGCCGCCGGCCCCGCCGGAGCCTCCCTCGCCCCCCTTCATCGATTTTGTGGCGATATTTTCAAGCACATCCCGTATTTCTTCAAGCAGGCCGTCGCTTCTCGAGGGGGCTCTCGCGAGGATCCCTTTGATATCCTCAAGAAGGGTATCGACGTTCTTCGCCGCGCCGGCGGTCGATTTAATGATAACGTTTTTCAGGTCACCCATCACCTTGGCGAGATCCTTGAGCTTTTTCTCGTCGGACGGCATCTTCAACCGCTGTTTGATCATTTTCCTGGCCGGTACGGCAAGTACGGCCATAAGGACGAAGACCAGGATGACGATACTGGCGATGGCGACGATCGCCAAAAGATTTCCTTTCAGGAACGACAGCTGTTTTATCGCGATATCTTCCGGCGGAAGCTCTTTCCACGGCTTCAGCTCGATCTTCAGCGTATCGCCGCGTTCGAAATCGAGATCCATCCACCGGGGAATGGATTCTTTTATGCTGTCGATCTTATCGGAGGCGATCTTGTTGTCGAGAAAGATCGTGATCGCGATCTTTTCGATCGTGGGGCCGACCGAGAGTTTTACCGTCTCTTCTTTTTTGGGCTCCGCCTTCGAGAACGCGACACCGGGCATGTCGCCCAGCTTCCCTCTTAAGCTGCCGAGAGGAGCTTCAGCCTGGGGGCGCGAAAGGGTGACCTTTACCTTTACGATCGAGCGCTCCTTTCCGACGACTTTTTCTACCATCGATTCGAGGCGGGTCGCCATGTCACTTTCCAATATCGCTTCGTCGGCCCGTCTCTGAGCAGCCGCGGCAGGCGGCAGGATCGCCAGCGAACATACCAATACAGAGAAGGCCGCCTTCAGCGGCAGAGTACTGTAAAACAGTTTGCGCGTTGTTTTCAAGCGTCCAACCGTAGTGTAGTTGTCGGTCCCCACAGATATTTCCTTAATCGTTGAGACGCGGGATCAAGAGTACCATGTTCGGGAAGATAAGGTTCGGATCATAGATCTGATCCCTGTTGGCGTGATAGAGAAGAAGCCACTTCTTCGGATTGCCGTAGATCTCTTTCATCGCGGCGATCGACCAGAGAGAATCGCCCGCTTTGACCTGGTAGGTCTGTGAAATTCTCTTTGAAGACGCGGGGCGCTCCTGTTTGAGGTCCATTATCTTCTGGGTCGCCAGCGACAGCTGCCTGAGAGCCCGTTCCAGTTTACTCCTGAGCGTCTCGATCTCTTTCGTTTGGCGCAGCGAGCGCTCTCGTTCCTGCAGGAGAGCGTCTTCAAGAGTACGAATGTACGAAGACTCCTGTTGAGACGGTTTAGAGATCTCCCGGGATTTTTTTTGCCCGTACGATATTTTTGTTATCGGAGCTCTCTTCTTTCGCTGACGAGACGTCTCAGTCCTATTGAACGCTCCGCGTCTGAAGAGGGTTGATTTTGAGCGCTCCTCGGGGATATTCTCGTTACTGACAAGGTAGCCTCTGTTTTCCCGGAAGATGCCATCGTCGTAGGCCTCGGCCTCTCGGGAACCTGACCGCATCGGATCCCGGGCGGAGGATTCGGAAGCGGAAAAAAAGAGCGCGAGAAGAGCGAAGAGAGTTGTCAATAATATCTTCCCGCTCCGCCGGATGGTACTATGTGAAGTATGCATAAGAGCCAAATCTTTCCATCGACAATATTAATGCCTAATTTACATTTAAATATAGCACTAAATCGCCTTAGTGTCAATAACCGACAGAGGAATTTCGACAGAGGAATTTAAACTTGACAAAGCACAAAGAGTGGTGCTATATTTCATTAAAAGCCTCAAGAAAAAAGAAAGATGGCCGTTCTTGAAAGATAAAATCATAAAAATCTTTGTTATTGGAGTGGTTCTGGTCGTTCTGTTTATTGAGGCGGGGCTGCTTGTCAGTATTTTCGCGAGCAAGGAGTTTACCACCGTAATATTTTCTTCCGCGCTCGTAGCGGTTTTAAGCCTGGGGGCGGTCTGTCTCATTACTTTTCCGTTGTTTGACAGGATCCTGTCTCCGATGACCGTTCTGGTAAAGAAAGTAAAAGGGTATTGCGGCGAAGGCCATATAGAAGAAGAGAAAGGCGAGATCGCCTACATCGATCATGCCTGTTCTCAGATGATATCTTCGCTCGGCAGTTTCAGCCAAAGCAATTCATTCCTTCAAAAATTCCAGGAGATCCTCTCGTCAGGGGTAACGACGAGCGATCTGCTCGAGGCAGCCAGGAACGGCCTTCGATCGATCCAATATATAGACTCCGCGGCTCTTCTACTGATAAGCGGCGATAAGAAGAAGGCGACCATTTACCCGCTCTTCCCCGAAGGCCTGGCCGAAAGAAGAGATATCCCTCTTGACGAAGAGGGGACGTCGATACGCGAGATACGATTGAAGGAAGCCGTTTTTAAGAAGAGTCTTTTGGGGGGGAAGAAATTTGAAGAAGTAGAAAAGATATTTTTTCAGCAGGGGTCCCGGGGGGTTATTCTGGTGCCCATTGAGTACCGGGGGGCATTCTTCGGCGTCATCGGGGCGGCCGCGAAAAGAGATGAGATGCTGTTGAAAGGGGCGATCCGCCTCATTCAGAGTATAACCGGCCTGATCGCCTTGAAGGCCGCGCACCTCCGGGTAACCGATGAGCTTAGGGTGAAAGAGGACCGGTTGATCGAATATAAACAGGTCGACCGTGGGAAGGCCAAGGATCAGATGGATGAACTGCGGCAGACGTATAACCAGGTCGTCCAATCCTCGAAAATGGCCTCGCTCGGCCAGCTCAGCGCCGGCGTCGCCCACGAGCTGAACAATCCTATCGGCGGGATCCTCGGGTACGTGCAGCTGATATTATCCAGGCTTAAATCCTCTACCCCCTCACAGGATGTCATTGATACGTCGATCAGATACCTTGAGATGGTTGAGAAGGAATCGAAGCGCTGTCAGTGGATCATATCGAACCTGCTGAATTTTTCGCGGAAATCGTCCGAAGAGATGGAAGAGATAAATATCCAGGACGTTATTGAGAATACCGTCAGCATGATGGAGTTCCAGCTCTCACAGAAGAACATGAAAGTATCGGCCGCGTTCTCTCCGGAAGGCCTCAGGAAGATCAACGGGAACGCGAATCAGCTGCAGCAGGTGTTCACGAATCTTATTCAGAACGCTCAGGACGCTATGGGCGAGAACGGCGTGATCAAGGTGACCGCTCTGAACAAGAGCGATACGAGATACAGGCCTCCGCTTGAGTATGTGGAGGTCCGTGTTTCGGATTCCGGCAGCGGGATCTCGAAGGAGAACCTGGCAAATATCTTCGATCCTTTTTTTACGAGCAAGGTAGGAAGATCCGGAACAGGCCTCGGGCTTTCAATAACCCATACGATCGTTCAGGCCCACCGAGGGACGGTTGCCGCGGAGAGTGAAGAGGGGAAAGGAACCACTTTTATACTGAGCTTCCCGATAGTGAAATCCAAAGAGCCTAAAAAATAAAAAAAGAGGAGCGGCAAAAAATCATGGCTGAGCGGGAGAACGTTAAGAGATCGAGAGACGCCGTCGCGAACGCGATGGCCGCGGTTAGCATTCTGGTGGTAGACGATGAAGACATTATGCGCAGCATGCTGAAGGATGTCTTGACCGAATCCGGCTACCAGGTGTGTACGGCGTCAAGCGGCGAAGAGGCGGTGAGGCTCGTCAACAACAGCGATTTCAGCATTGTGATAACGGACATGAGAATGCCGGGTATTGACGGCGTAGAGGTCACAAAAAAATTCAGAAGCGCGAAGGCGGATGTCTGCGTCATTGTCATAACCGGCTACGCGTCAATACAATCCGCTATGGAGGTCCTGAAAGAGGGCGCGTACGACTATATCTCAAAGCCGTTCAACATTGAGGAGATCAAGGTCGTCGTGCGCAGGGCGGTTGAGCGCCAGCTCCTCTTGAAGGAGGCGAAAGAGAAGGAGCAGTATCAGCGGCTGTCGATCCTTGACGGGTTGACCGAGATCTACAATCGGAGGCATTTTGACGCGATGCTTCCCGATGAGCTGATGCGGGCGGCAAAATACATGAAGCCTCTTTCGTGCATGATGATCGATGTCGACCATTTCAAGAATTTTAATGATTCTCAGGGGCACCAGGCGGGTGATTGGGCCCTGAAAAAGGTCGCGCAGATCCTTTCAGGAAGCGTCCGGTTCACCGACCACGTTTTCAGGTACGGCGGTGAGGAGTTTGTGACGCTGCTGCCGGAGACGGATAAGGCAAAGGCCATTATTGTGGCGAAGCGCCTGCGGATGCTCGTGGCGAATTCAAAATTCATCGATAAGAAAGCTCTCACGACCGCCCATCTTACCATCAGCATCGGCCTCTCGTCCTATCCGGATGACTCGAAAGACCCGAGGTCGTTGGTCGCGAAAGCCGATGAGTGCCTGTACTACGCGAAGGAGACGGGAAGGAACAGGATCTGCTTTGTGAGTTCTGATGGCGTACAGTCAGAAGTTAAGTGACGCCTTCGCCATAGAACGAGACCGCGGATTTCTTCCCGGCGGACATCCGGCCGTTCCCTATGTTCGCGGACGGGGCCATTGTCCCGCGGTTCGAAGAACGATCGGCGGTATTCCCGCGCCGGCTCTTCCCGATAATTGCCCATGAAACTATCCTTGTTCGTTCGGCGCGCCGTCTTTTACTGCTGCTGCTGCATAGCTCTATTCCTTCCGTTTGATTTTTCCCTGGAGAATCTCGGATTAACGATTCCCGCGATAAAGAGTTTTTTCGCGCTTGAGGTCGTCATTCTCATCATATTGTGGGAGATCGCGATATTGTCGAACAGGGAGAACGTCCCGAACGGGGGAGGTCTCGTTTATCCCTTCATCGTTTTTTTAGGGATCCATCTTTTTTCAAGCGTCATACCGTCAGAAAAGATGATCTGGTCGTTGAAATACACGGCGCGGTTCTTTGGCCTCGGCATCGTCGCCTTCGCGATAATTAATTTTATAACAAGTGAACGCCGGCTTGAGCGGCTGATCTCCTGTGTTTTTGCCGGCGCCTGCATTGCCTCGGTATTTGTGGCCGCGCAGTATTTTCGTCATGACGCGATAGATGGCCTCCGGCGATTCTTCGAAAGCGCCGAGGTCAGTTCTCACCGGATCTGCGGGCTGTTTGGATGGCCGACGAATATGAGCGTATTTTTCGGCGCGCTTGTTCCGCTCGCCGCGTGTTTTTGGATCTTCCGGCCTCATTCGAGCGTTTTTCGGAGAGCCGTCTACGGATCTTTAACTGTTTTATTTATCTTTTGCGCGGTTCTTTCGGGGACGAAAGGCTGGCTCATAGGGCTCTTCTTCGCCTTTGCCTGTTTCGTGGCCATATTCGCGGTACAATACAGAAAGCCGAAAATTATCGCCCTCTTCTTTTTGCTCTGTGGTATTATAGTATCAGCGTTCTTATTTAACCTTTTCGGTTTTCGCTCGTTCACGACAGGAACCCTTGAGCCGACGGAGAAGATCCGGCTCGAGTATGCGAAGAGCGCTCTGCGATCTATTCAGGAGTACCCTTTTCGCGGTCAGGGCGCGGATATGTTCTTTTGGAAGAACGTTCCTCGTTTCAGGACGCACAATATTTTTTTGGAAACGACGGTCAACCTCGGTTTTTTCGGGCTGCTCGCGCTCTTGTGGTTGTACGGAGCTGTTATGCGGAAGCTGTATAAAGGCATACGGGCGTCAGATGGTTTCGGACAGACATATATTACGCTGGGGATCCTCTGTTCACTGGCAGGATTCCTGGGGCATGGACTGGTCGACTATTTTTGGAGCCAGAGCGAGATCGCGGGACTCTTCTGGGTGCTGGTCGGAGCAGGGGTCGCCTCGACTGCTTGTGAACAAAGGAGCGCGGAAGAAGGGAAGTAAGGAGTTTTGATAAAGATATGTCAAGCGCGTCAGTATACAACAGGATATTCGGTGTCGTACTGAAGTTGTCGATCCTGATGATCCTTATTTTCGGTGTAACTCTCTTTCTGCTTACCGCAAAAAAGAAAGAAGATATTTATGCTTACACCCTGATGGAAAATGTGAGGAACGTGAAGGTTGAATCCACGCTTTTTGACGCGATAGGTTCTTTGTTGACCCGGGAAAAAGTGGAGCAGTGGGAACGCATTACGCGCGATGACCTGATAAAGATGAACCCCGCCGCCAAAAAATGGGATCTGGAGGGGTATGCGATCGCGTCTTTCTCGCCAAAGAGCGTTCCGCTCACCGAAGAGATGTATCTGACTGTAGAAGATAGCGAGATAGAAGTAGTGAGATCTGGCGCTCCAGAAGGTCGGGAGATCTTCGGCAGCTATTTTCTGATACAAAGCGGCCCGACCCTGGCTATTCAAGGAGCGGATATGGGGGTAAGCTCTTCGGTGAAAAGCGCAGAACGGCACGGCTTCAAAGGTCTTTCCAGCAAAGGGGCCATGCATAAGACGGTGCATTTAAATAAAGGCCTCCATCGGTTTGTCGTATGCGCGCGGAATGACTCAACCAAACCCGATGACCCGATGCTCGATACGAATTGTAAGATGGAGTTCGCGATAGACGACAACACGCTCGGGTCAGCTCTGGTCAGAAAATATGATCCCAATAAGCTACAAGACTATCATTTCTGGGGAACTGTCGAAGAAGGGTGGCATAATCTGATCATCATGTTCGCGAACGCCTCTACGGCTGAGGATCTGAAGCAGCGGCTTCGGCGCAAACTAATGATTTTCAAGATCAATCAGGATCTATTCCTTCAAAAGATCGTACTGTTCGTCAAAGAGGAGTTTGCCGAATATTATCTGTCTTCCGCCGGTACTTTTCATTATTTTCGGTCTCATCCCATCCAGGAGAAAAATGCGCTGATCACGTTCTTTATAGAAAAGTTCACCATTGATCGTCTGCGGGAGATGGCGGCACAAAAAAGGTATACTGTCGATTCCCTTAAAAAATATGTGCGGATAGGAGGCCTGGAAAAATACGCGGTTTTCGCGCCGGCGCCGACGAAGATCCGGGTAACGTTCCCCGTACAAAGCAAGAACGTTCACATTGTCTTTGGGTTTGGCGTCCTGGAAGAAGCGTGGGATAAGCCGGGCGACGGTGTTGAGTTCAGGGTTGTTGAGGATGTCGGCCCGGACGCACCCGCGGTTATTCTCTTTTCGAGGTATATCAATCCGAAAGAGAATAAGTCCGACAGAAGATGGTTCCAGGGAGATGTCGATCTCTCGCGTTATGCCGGAGAAGAAGTTACGCTTATCTTTGAGACGGTCGGCTCTCCCGGGGCCCCTTTTAAGCCGATCATCGATACCGCGTATGATTACGCCGTCTGGACCAGCTAGCCCCGTTAGAAGCAAAGCTTCTAACGGGACTAGAGGCCATCACAGATATTTATGAGATGGCCTCTAGTTATTTTCACGAAGCGCGCTTGACATCATACACTATATATGCTAAGTATTTGAGTAAAAGGAAGGGTGAATGTATGTTGAATCTCTCAAGGACGTTATTAGTTGTTGGAGCCGTCAGCCTGATTGTCGCGGTGATATCCAAACTGGCCAATCTTCCGCTTCTCGGCTCTTTTCCGACCGCCATTATGAGTTTTTCCGCGGTCTGCCTGCTGCTTACGATCGCTCTTTTGTTACTTGTGCTCATAGAAAAGAGATAGCTGCTTTATTGATAATGGCTCGCCCCGCCCCGCCCTTGCGCGTCCTCATGACCGGAGGCGCGGGGCTTGTTATATCCTTATGAGAAAACCGGTATGATCAAAAGCGTCACCTCAAAACTATGGATCGTCTTCGTCGCGGCGATGATAACGCTCCAGCTCATCTATCTGGACATGTTCTTCATCGAGCCGAACTGGATACGGGTGGACCGGGTCCGGATCGTTAATGAGAAGCTCGGCCGGGCGCTTGAAGGCCTTACGGTCGTTCAATTATCCGATCTTCACATGGAACGGATCGGATATGTCGAGCGGTCGCTGATCGGTATTATTGAAAAATTACGGCCCGATCTTATACTGATAACAGGCGATGTCGTTGAGAGCGGCCAGGGGGTCCAGCCGGCAGTTGATGTGTTGAGCCTCTTTGAGCCGCGATTTCGTACGTACATGGTTCTCGGAGAGGCTCCGGGGGACGCCTGGGCAGCGAAGACCCTGAAGTCTAAAATGTGGGACGCGGCGGGGGTAACGATCCTGAATAATGAAGCGGTGCGCCTGAATTTGAAGAATGATGAATCGTCGTTTTTCTGGCTCGTAAATCCCGCTGATCCGGGATCGCTCGCCGGGGTGATCAAAAATATTCCCGATGAGGACCCCGTGATCGTTCTATATCACTTTCCCGAGATAATTAAGCAGGCGGCGATCGAAAAAGCGGAGCTTGTGCTTGCCGGAGATACACACGGCGGCCAGTGCGGCGTGCCGATCCTGCGGAAGATCTTTCCGTACTCGACACATTCTGTCTATATCGCGGGGCTCTTTAAAGTTCGGGACACGCTTATGTATGTTAACAGAGGGATCGTTTCGCAGAAAGGGGTCCGTTTTCTCTGCCGTCCGGAAGTTACGGTCTTTGAGTTTGCCCGCAAGGGCAGGATGCGAAAGCCAAAGGTGTTGCGGCAAGATGAATCAT
>JBDRSA010000003.1:0-3023 GCA_043825275.1 Candidatus Omnitrophota bacterium | reverse complement strand
TGTCGCCTTTCCCCTGCCGGAGTAGGTGAAGAAATCGATCACGCCGCGCTCTCGGAGCCGATCGCGAGCATGTCTGAGAGTGTTCTTGGTTATGCCGAGATCGTTCATTATCTGCTCGTCCTTATAGAAAAACGTTGGTTTGCCATAGTAGGCGTAGAGGCCACGGAGGTAGATCAAAAGAAGCATGGGAAGTTTGGTGATCCTGCGTTTGCGACAGGTGTTGAAGAAGTCATTTTTGAGGAATTGGTAGCCTTTCATACTTTACCCTTGTCCGCCACCTTCGGTGGCGAGATTGCTTCGTCGCGCCTTCGGCGCTTCTCGCAATGACGTAGTAGGGAGTCCCCTCACCCTAGTCCGCCTACGGCGGAGAGAGGGGATCCCAATTTTTGATTTCACCACCAATTCACCACCAAAAACACCGAAATTGTGCATATTGGTGGCTGATGATGACTGATGGTGGCTGACAATAGTTGCGCTTTAGTGTGATAGGGGATTACAGGGGATTCGGTGGAATAGCGTCGGGAAGACGCTATTTTCACTAAGGTCCTTCGGACGCTCCTGTTCGTCGCGTCCTCAGGATCAAACTTGCTTACGCAAGTTTGGCGGAGAGTAGAGGATTCGAACCTCTGGTACCATTAAGGTACAACGGTTTTCGAGACCGCCGCATTCGGCCGCTCTGCCAACTCTCCATTGAGACTATAACTTACGCGATTGATAAGGAGCGTAAGTTATAAAGTCGAAATGATCCTGAGATTGCGACAAACAGGAGCAATCGAAGGACTAAAACTTAAATTTAAAGAACGTTTCGTCGAATTGATCCCGAGTCCCGCTATTTGCGGGACGAGGGACCTGTTTAATATCTAAAGAACATTTAAAGGTCCTTCGACTCGCTATGGCGCTCCTATTCGTCGCGCCATTACGCTCGCTCAGGATCACCCTCGCCTTCGGCGAGGGTGGCGGAGAGAGAGGGATTCGAACCCCCGGTAGGCTTGCGCCTACAGCGGTTTTCAAGACCGCCGCATTCGGCCGCTCTGCCATCTCTCCGATTTCGTCAATGTTAATAGAATAAACCGGATCTCGAGTTATGATTATTTCAGTATGCGCTGCAAAACGGATCTCGAATCCCGTTTTTACGAGACGAGAGATCTTACTTTTTGATCAGCGCTAATTTTTTAGTTCTGCTGAATTTCTTGATTTGCTTTTCTCGTTTTCTGGCAGAATTATAACAACTGCAAAGCTCTTTATAAACTAGCAATAAAGGCTTTCTGAATCTTGTATAACGGCACTTATTTGTTGTATTATGCTCTTTGATTCTCTTTGCGGCATCCTTTGCTACGCCGACATAGAGTGTCTTATCGCGGCATTCTGCAACATAGACAAACCAAGGATCAGTATATATTGTTTTATCCATTTCAAAGAATATATTGCTCTCTAGATCTCTCACCCCGCTCATGCGGGGTTCGGGATGATTTTCGCGTGAGCGAAAATCACCACCAGCTTCGCTCCATCGGCCATTTCTGGTCGAAGCGCAGTCCCTCGGTATCTCTCGGATTCGGGAACGGAAAGGTAACAAGATCGATCGCGCCGTCGATCTGCCTGCTTGCCCAGAACCACAATCCCTTTATGATCCCGATATCAAAAGCTTTATTCTCAACGCCTTTCTTGATCTGGACAGGCAGCTCGGTAAAACCGAGAACAGTGTACCCGGCCCCCCTGAGAAGCTTATTCCCGACCGGCTTAAAGAGCCCCTCGCCTACGTTCGGCTTAAAGATACTCTGCTGTTCGCCCTCTTCCCAGGCAAGTTCCGCGTCGAGCGGTATGCCAACGCCCTGGTTATCAGGCGGGCTCATCGCCCAGAAACTGATAATATCACCGGCCCCGGAAGCGGTCCTGCCGACGGCGTGAAACACTCCCCGGAAGACGCCGATGATCGCTCCTGCCGGTTTAAAATCACCCTTCCCGTAAATCCCGCGGCTATACCCTTTGCCGATCTGCGCGGGGATCTCGATCCATCCGCCAACCACATTCTTTATACCGCGCCCGAGACGGTGCCCCATACCGACGAAGAGTTCCTCGTCGGTCGCGGCAAAGGTAAGACTTGAGAAGATCATCGTTACCGCAAGAACTTCGCAAAGTATTTTTGTTTTCATAGATAATCCTTTTTATGCGTGTCCAAATTAGCAGCTTTGTCTCGATGGAAATGGTATTTTGACATTCGAAATCTTGTCATGCCCGCCCCCGCTTCCGCGGGAATGACAATAATTTGGACAACTATGATTCACAATATCGATTTTAAGGTAATAGTACCATTATTTTTCTACAAAAACAACTGATAAAAAAGAGCGGTATATATGTGCGCCGTGATCCGGTAAAAGTCCCTGAAATACCCCCGCCAGGTGAAATCGGGAAAGAGAAAACAGAAGAGACTTGCGACGATAAGAACGTTCAGAACATAGACCGATATGATCGGATAGAGCGGCCCGGTATTGATGATATCCGGCTGCTTCATCTTCAGCGCTTCAACGGTCGATACGATATGGAACGCCAGGGTAAAACCAATCAGAAAGACGAATGTTTCGCTTTTGATCGAATACGACCGGGAGATAACATGGTAGAAGACCGCGATCAGTACTGTATAGATCGGAACGAAATACGGGCTTAAATTGATAAAGGCGTTCGTCCTGTCGGTCGTGACCTTGCCGCCGTCTTTCGACACCTGAAACGACGTAACTTTCCCGCCGCAGAGCCACGCGGCAACCGCATGCACCGATTCATGCCCCAGGACGTACAGATATGCCGGCTTGTAAATTAGCGTGTGAAGGATCAGGTACGAGACGATCCCCCAGCTGAAGAAATGGATCTTCCCGGAGAAGCGCGGTATGCGGCCGAGATTATAGTAGAACGCGACCGTAGAACCGATCGCGAAGGGCAGGATGAGAAGGCCGAAAAGGAATTTGAAAATATTCTTCAGCATCAGAAAAATTACTCGGGCTTTATGACCTCGACCCCGCCCATGTAGGGAA
>JBDRSA010000002.1:0-2287 GCA_043825275.1 Candidatus Omnitrophota bacterium | reverse complement strand
CCAGTTTCCAGCCGTAACTCGCGGGAAAAAGAATAAGAAAAGAAGAAATATAAAAAAGGAAAAGGCGCATTTATTTAGAACGCGCCTTTTTATTTTTTACTGGTAACTGGAAACTGGCCGCTGGTACCTGGTCACGGAGTGACCGAAGGCCGGCGCTTGAATTCTGTTTCCGCGATGTGTTGCCGAACTTTCGCGATAAATGTCTTAGAAAAACCCTTTCGCTGTAAACGCGCGGGAGGTATTTTTTTGTCTATCATAGCGTAGAGCAGACGATCGACCTCACGATAGGTGAAGCCGAGTTCGCCTTCGTCGGTCTGGTCTGGCCAGAGGCCCGCGGAAGGCTTTTTATTAACGATAGGATCCGGAATCCCAAGCGCGCGCGCCATCTGCCAGACCTGTGTCTTGTACAGGCCCGCGACCGGGTTGAGGGCGCATCCCGAATCGCCGTAGAGCGTGAAATACCCGAGCAAGCACTCAGTGCGGTTTCCTGTTCCGAATACCAGAGCCCCAAAATCCTTCGATTGATCGTACAGGACCGCCATACGCTGGCGGGCCATGAAATTTCCCCGCCTTACTTTGTTTGCTCTGGTTGACGGCTTGAAATAGGCGTTGACCATCGGCGCGATATTGATCGTTTTCCGGCGTATACCGAGTTTTTTCACCAGGGCGTCCACGTCGTTGGCGTCGCTCCGGTGTGAGCCGTACGGAAGATATATCCCGAGGACGTTCTTTGCGCCGAGCGCCTCTTTCGCGAGCGCGGCAACGAGGCTCGAATCTACCCCTCCCGAAAGACCAAGCACCGCCCGCTTCAGGCCGCTTGCGCGTACCGTCTCGCGAATGAACAGAACCAATTCTCGCTTTTTTTGGATCACGTCGATCTTTAATGCCTCCACCTTGTTAAACTCCTATAATGGTTATGTCCGATCGGTTCGCGAGATCGATCACCTTCTCTTTTTCAAGGAACATCGTCTTTCCCGCCTCGACCGCAAGGACCTTTGCCCGTGATTCAATGAGTGCCTGGATCGTTTCGGTCCCGATGAGCGGTACGTCTAAGCGCATGTCCTGCCGGGGGCGGGCCATTTTAACGGCGACCATACCATCGCGCCCGAGACTTCCGGCCCGCTTAATACTTCCATCGGTCCCTTCGGGGCCCTCCATGGCCAGCACGACCATGTCGTTAACACAGACCGTCTGGCCGATATCGAACCGCGCGAGCGTCCGGGCAACGGATCTTCCGAACGAAATATCCTTCAACTCCCGGGCGGTCGGCTTGCGCTTGGTGAGTGTGCCTTTTGCGGGGATTGAATCCTCAAAGAATGTTGTCGCGTTCAAGAGTCGGATCCCCGTCGCGGTAAGAAGCCGGGCAATGGACTTTAAAAGCGCGTAGTCGCGCTTGTCCCGAAAATACGAAAAGAGCTTATTGGTCCCTTTGTCGGCGACCGATTCGTTATTAAAGACGTACGATTTTCGTATTCTTCCCAGAAGGACGGCGTGCCGTATCTTCTCTTTTTTGATAGCTGCGTACAGGCGGCTTAGTTCATTCCATCCGAACAGATGCAGTTTTTCGACGACCCCTTCAAGCTTTTCGGAGACATGGCCCCGCACGGCGAACGCGACGACCTTTACGCCGCGCTTTTTTGCGCGAAGGGCGAAGGAGACCGGAAGGGTTCCTTCGCCCGTCAGGAGGCCGATCTTTTTTATGGAGGCGCTGTTATTTCCGAACATAAACAGGCTCATTTCTCCGCGTCGACAAAACCGAACATTATTCCCGCTTCGGCTACTATCTCGCCGTCTACCTTGGCGGTGCCGCTCATCTGGCAGAGCGAACTGCGCGCTTTGACGAGCGTTACCTCAAAAGTAACCTGGTCGCCGGGAACGACCGGCTTCCTGAACCGGGCCTTGTCGATCCCCATAAAATAGGCGAGCTTCCCTTTGAGCTCGGGTTTCTTTTCAAAAGCGAATATGCCGCCGATCTGGGCCATCGCCTCGACGATTAGGACGCCGGGCATGACCGGGTGCCCCGGGAAGTGTCCCTGAAAGAACGGCTCATTGAACGTTACGTTCTTGATGCCGATGATCGAGTTTTCTTTGATCTCGCTCACGCGGTCGATCATGACGAACGGATACCGGTGCGGCAAAATGCTGAGGATCTTTTTAATGTCCATGGTGTTTCTCCTTATTATTCAGTTCGTTCTCTTGTTATCGAAGACAATAATGTAATATGTCATTGCGAGGAGTCACGCGACGCGTGACGACGAAGCAATCTCAGTCAGAATTACCAAAAAGA
>JBDRSA010000001.1:0-16883 GCA_043825275.1 Candidatus Omnitrophota bacterium | reverse complement strand
CTGACTGAGATTGCTTCGTCGTCCGCCACCTTCGGTGGCGGAACTCCTCGCAATGACAGCATAAACCCATAAACCGTACACCGTTAACCGTAAACCAAACTCATGTATCACAGCTTCACATCACACCGCAGGCAGCGCGCCGCTTCTTTTTTCGCCTGAGCGAGCGTATACCCAATCGCTGTTTTACCGGTCACGACCATTTTGCCACCCTGAGGTTCCGCGCACATGGTAGAATCGTAACTAAAATTTTTGAAGAGACGGTCGAAGCGCTCCTCGTTCATACAGTACCGGTCGATACTCCGCGCCGCTCGTTTTCCCGACCCCATCGCCTCGGTCACGATCGCCGGCTTTCTCACCGCTTCGCCGCCGGCGTATACGCCGGGAACTTTCGCCGCCATCGTCAAGGGGTCCACGACGACCGAGCCGTTCGGTTCGATCGCAAGCCCGCACTCCTGAGCGTTTCGCGGGGTCAGCCGCTCGCCGACAAAGACCGCGTCGTTCTCTTTCAGCATCCTCCTGAACGTGATCTTCTTTCCGGGTTCGATCTTCTGGATAAATGTAACGCCGAGTTTTTTGATGTTCCCGATCTCCCGGTTTAGAACGCTTTTTGGAAGCCGCGCGTCCGACACCAGCCGCAACGCTCCGCCGGGGAGAAGCGCGCCGTCGTAGACGGTTACGCTATGGCCGAGCCGCGCGAGGTAGAACGCGGCGGTAAGCGAAGCCGGCCCTGATCCGACCAGGGCGACGCGCTTGCCGGTATCCGGCAGCTTCTCGTTCATAAGCTGCTGAAAAACGGCCGTATCGATCCGTTTCTTATACGCCTCGTCGGCGATAAAAGAATGGATCCCGCGCTGTGAGATCGCGTCGTCGAGGTCGGTTCTCCTGCATCGCCGTTCGCACGGATGGTGGCACACTCTGCCGGTCGTCGCCGGAAGCGGATTGTCCCTGACCGCGAGCTCGAAGGCTTCTTTAAGCCGCCCTTCTTTCACGAGCTGGATAAACCCTGGAATATTCATCGACAACGGGCAGCTGTTCCCGCATGGGCTCGCGACAAGCGCCTCGCAGACGCCGCTCGCGCAGCGCTTCAGCCGCAAGTGTTCTTTATACTCGTCATGGAAATACTTAAGCGTCGTGAGAAACGGGTTCGGGGCGGTCTGTCCGAGCCCGCACAATGAAGAGTCTTTGATGACCGACCCGAGCTCTTCGAGCGTCGCGAGCCCTTCTTCGGTGCCGGTCCCTTCGGTAATCGATGTGAGGATCTTGAGCGCCTGGCGAAGCCCTTCCCGGCACGGCACGCATCTCCCGCAGGACTCCGACGAGGTGAACTCGACAAAATAGCGCGCCACATCGACCATGCAGTTATCCTCATCCATCACAACCATGCCGCCGGATCCCATGATCGCGCCGAGCGCGGTAAGCGACTCATAGTCGACCGGGGTATTAAAAAGGGACGCCGGTATACAGCCGCCCGATGGCCCGCCGGTCTGGACCGCCTTTACCCTTCTTCCCGTTCCCGTTCCGCCGCCGATCCCGTTGACGATCGTCGACAGGGGTAATCCCAGCGGAAGCTCGACGAGCCCGGTGTTCCGTATCTTGCCTACGAGCGAGAAGACCTTGGTGCCGGTACTTGTCCCGGACCCGGTTTCGGCGAACCACGAGCCGCCCTTGGCGATGATCACGGGAATGTTGCACCAGGTCTCGACATTGTTGATATTGGTCGGCATACCGCGGAACCCCTTCTCGGCGGGATACGGCGGCCGCGGACGCGACCTGCCGGGGTGCCCTTCGCAGGAGGCGATCAGCGCCGTTTCCTCGCCGCAGACGAACGCACCGGCCCCCTCTATGATATCTATGTCGAATTTGACGCCGGAACCGAATATATTGCCGCCGAGAATGCCGAAGGACCGCGCGTCGTTGATCGCCCGCTTTAAACGCCGGACGGCAAGAGGATATTCAGCCCTGACGTACATGATCCCGTTCTCGGCGCCCATCGTGTAACCGCCGATGGCCATCCCCTCGATCAGCGAATGCGGATCGCTCTCGATCTCGTTCCTGTTCATGTACGCGCCGGGATCGCCTTCATCGGCGTTACAGACGATATATTTCGTTGGGCCCGGGCTGTTGCGCATAATATCCCATTTCTTCCATGTCGGGAACCCCGCGCCGCCACGTCCGCGCAGGTTCGCTTTTCTTACCTCGGCAATAATACCCTCGGGATCCGACGCGTGCAGCGCCCGGTACAGGGCCCGGTATCCGCCGACGGCAAAGTACTCTTCGATATTTTCAGGATCGATCAGCCCGCAGTCCCTCAGGACGATCTTCAACTGATCCTTAAAGAACGGCACTTCTTTCCAGCCGGGGATCTCAGGATACCCTTTTCCGTAATCGACCGACCCGGTCAGGTGGTCCCAGGATTCGACCTTACAGAGGATCTTCCCGCGCGAGAGCCGCGATGGATCGGCCGAAGCGACATACCGGATGATACCCGGCACATCGCCAGGCGTTACATACTGCAGGATCAGAAGCGGTTTCCCCGGCAGATACACATTCACCAGTGGTTCACGCGCGCAAAACCCGAAACAGCCCGTCTGCGTCAGAAGAATGTTCGTCTTTGTTTTCTTGAGCGCGCTTCGCGTGCTCTCGAGAACATCTCCGGCGTTATTGCCGATCCCGCAGGTTCCCATGCCGACCATGACGCGGGGCGCATCGGGAAGGAAGCTCCTCAGGCATTGCTTTTGCATGGTATCGAGCGGCCTGAGGCCGGGGTTCTTCATCGTTTCATATCCTCACGGCTCATGGCCCGGATCAAATCCTTGAGTTTCTCCCTGGTGACATAACCGTAAACTTTACCGTCGATCTCTACCGCCGGCGCCAGCGCGCACTGGCCGAAACAGGCGAGCACCCTGAGGGTGAACATATTGTCTTTTGTGGTAATGGGGGCGCGCTCGTCCTCCTCACGTATCGCGTCAAGGGCGAAGAGCGTTTTTAAATAGGCGTGGATATCCTTTGACCCCCGCGTATGGCAGGCGGTCCCCCGGCAGACCGTTAGTGTGTGTCTTCCCTGGGGCTTGAGATTGAAGAAAGAGTAGAAAGTTACGACGCCGTACACCTGTGATAGGGCGACGTTCAGTTTTGCCGCGACACGCGCCAGTACGTCCTTCGAGAGGTATTTACGCGGGACGGACTCCTGGGCCGCCTCAAGGATCGAGAGAAGCGCGCCCGGCTTACCCCGGTGCGTATCGATAATAGCGTCTAATTTCGCCGTTCTCTTTATTTCCCGAACTGTCTTCTTCATCTATTCCATGTTATTAGAACGAGCTGATAATACGGCTCGTTATTATGCTCAGCATAACGACCGCGATACCGACTTTCGCGATGACCGATCCGATCCTGCCGAGAATACCGCCGGTCCCGGCTTTCAGCGATCTTACCAGATCGCGGTGAATGCAATATTCGACGAGAAACGCGCCTAAAAATATTCCGAGGAACGTCCCGGCGATCAGGCCGATACCGAAGAACCCGGCGCCGACGATCGCGCCGATAATGCCCCCGAAGAGCGCGCCCGCGACGCCGGCGTTCGAGGCACCCAGTTTTTTCGCGCCTATAATCACAAAGGCGTACTCAAGAACTTCGCCGCATAGGTACAGCGCGATCAGTACGGCCAGATATTTGACCGGCAGAATAACGAATCCGGTCAGAAACGCGTAGAGGAGCGCCCCGATCAGCATAATAAAGGTGCCGAATGTCGTAAAAAATATCGCCGTGAATCCGATAAGGCTGAAGAATATCAGTAGCACGAGTGCGAGTATTTCCATGGGTCACTCCTTGTGTTTTTGTTTCGTATTGCGTATATCGTATCGCGTATTGCGAAAACGCATTAATAATCGACTATAGTCAATATAGGCACAATACTACATACGCAATACGCACGACGATTACTTCGTCTTTTTCTTGAAAAACAACCAGTTCTTATCCCCCGTTACTTTCGGCTTGAGCTTAATAAGGCAGTACGTACCTTTCAGCCTCTTCCCTTTTAACTCAACGACCCACTCGTTCGTTTCCGTCTTGATCGGAGTATAGATCCCATTGTCCCATATCTCGACGCTGCCGGCGCCGTAGTTCCCTTCGGGAATATCGCCTTCGAACGTTCCGTAACTCAGCTGGTGATCCTCGACGCTAATGGCAAGCCGCTTGACGCCCGCATCCGGCGACGGCTCCTTCGGCACCGCCCAGCTCTTTAAGACACCGTCCTTCTCGAGCCTGAGGTCGTAATGGAGCCGGGTTGCCGCGTGTTTGTGGATGACGTAGGTTAACGCTTCTGCTTTCTTCATTCGTTTATGCTCCGTCTTTGCGAGGAGTCCCGCCACGCGGGACGACGAAGCAACCTCTGTCAGAATTACAAAAAGGACCCTCGCTGCGCTCGGGAGATTGCTTCGCCCCTTCCCTCCGGGTCTATGACCCGATAGGATCGGAGACGGGGCTCGCAATGACAATTTTTTCTATGCGCTCTGCTCTATTCCCTATGCTCTTTGCGCTATGCTCTATGCGCTTAGCGCTATGCGGTATACACCTTGAACGACGGGCAAAGCTTCGCGAGAACACACCCCGGGCAATTCGGCTTCCTGGCGTCGCAGACCGCCCGCCCGTGCTCAACAAGCAGGAAATTGAACGGCCCCCAATCGTTCCTGTCCACAAGCTTCATAAGGTCCTGTTCGATCTTCACGGGATCCGTTTGCTTCGTCAGCCCCAGCCGCCCGCTCAACCGCTTAACGTGCGTGTCGACGGCGATCCCTTCCTGCTTCCCGAAAACGCCGTAAAGAACGATGTTGGCGGTCTTGCGCGCCACGCCGGGAAGGCTCGTCAGTTCTTCCATGGAATCGGGAACATTCCCGCCAAAGTCCTTGACGATCTTCCGGGCCGCGGCGATAATATTCTTCGCCTTGTTCCGGTAAAACCCGGTCGACCGTATCTCGTTCTCGAAGACCTTCGTATCGGCGGCCGCGTAATCGGAGGCTTTCTTATACTTCTGAAAGAGCGGTTTCGTCACGATGTTGACCCTCTTATCGGTGCACTGCGCCGAAAGTATCGTCGCGACAAGAAGATCGAGCGCGCTTCTGTGTTCAAGCGCGGTCTTCACGGACGGATATTCTTTTTTCAAGATCCGCACGATCCGATCGATCGTGCTTGCTGAGGGGCGGGCCATTTCTTCTACTCTAGATCCTTTTTTCGCACGGTAACGACCGAAAGGTTCATGTCCTTGCGAAATTCGACCGTAATTACTTTATCCCCCTGGGTAATCGTATCCATCTTTTCCTCCCTGATCACTTTGGCCACCCAATCATAAAACCCGGGCCATTCGCGAACCGCGTTCTCCCCCAAATTTTTGAGGATCGCGTCTCTTCGTTCGATATTGCTGTAATCAGAAGGAGTCGCTATGGCGATATTGATCTTGACAAGGTTGTCCTTCTCGCCGATCATCTCATACAGAACCTGGCCGTCTATCGTCTCGCAGAGGCGCCGCGGAACCCCTTTGACCGGTATCCCTTCTTCAATCTTCTTAAAATACTGCGTCATCCCCCACATCGCCTGCTCGAGCGAAACATCGAGGCCGCTGGCGTAGGAGGCCTTTTTGACGGGATTCTCTTTTTTAGACAGCTTCTTTTTACTCTCCTGTTTCGACGCTTGCTTTTTCATCGAGCTCTCTTCGATCCGCTCGATATCCGACATCCGGTAGGTCGAGGTGATCCGGCCGGACCCGAACGTCTCCCGCACGGTGATCGTGTCGTCCGACTGTTCCGAGATCTCTCCCTCGACGACGTTGCCGTTCTTCAGATAAATGGTGTCGGCGAAAGTAGGTTGGGTGGATAGGAGTAGGGTTATCAATAATATAATCGGCTTCATTACATAACTTTCGTGGATGGAACACAATTTAAGTATCTAGTATCTGGTATCTTGTATCTGGCGTACCGAATTATCATTCGGATTTCAAAATGGATTATAGTCGAATTTTTACTAGATACTAGATACGAGATACCAGATACTGCTTTTTAGATACTAGATACAAACTGCTACTTCGCTATACTATGCACAAGCCTGTAGACCTCTAAGGCCGCTTTCTCCGCGATAGCAAGCGTTCTTGGTCTATTCTCCTTCGTGAGCGCCTCGTAATACGGGATCTTTTTCAGGATGTCGGTCACAAAAAGAAGCGCGATCGCCCGCCTTGAAGAATGGTTCGCCGCGGCGTAAAAGGCGGCTGTCTCCATATCGAGAATATCGATCCGCTCTTTCTTTAATGACGCCGCGTACGAAACTTCCAGCTTCAAAGAACCGACCGTCAGACAGGTCACCGGGACAGACAGTCCATCCTCCGACACTATACGTTCGTAAAAGTCCGCGTCGGGATAGAACCGGCCGCTCGGCTTTCTTTGTATCAGTATATCCACAAAACTATCCTGGGACAAGGCTTTTTTTACGATACAAAGCGCGCCCAAAGCGAGTTTTTTCGACGCTTTCGCCGCGCCGCAGGATCCGAAAAAAACGAGGTCCCTGCACGGCGTATCTTCCAGGTACAGCACGGCGTCCCCCACGAAAGGGGCGCCGATCCTCGTCGCTACCACGCTGAAGGACCCGTTATCGCCGGTCGAGTAGACCGCGCCGGGATACATCCGCTCGACATGAAGCGCCTTCATCATCACCTTCGAGAGCACCGGGGTAACGAGGCATGTCTTCCGGATGGTATTCCGTTCAACGCCAAACAGTTTGGAAAATTCGCCCATGTTCTCCTTAAGGCCCTCGCTTCGCTGCAATGACGTATAATAAAATCGTCTTTGCGAGGAGCGCTAGCGACGAAGCAATCTCAGTCAGAATTATAAGAAAGACCCTCGCTTCGCTCGCAATGACAAAGTTTAGTTATTCCCCCTGCCCCCCTACACCGGCTTGACCCTGATCGCCCGAACCGGCCTGACGGGGCACTTGTTCTGACAGATCCCGCACCCGACACAGAGCCATGTTTCGACACGCGGCAGATAGACATCGTTCCCTTTGACGGTCCCTTTGTCGATCTTGATAGCTTTATTCGCGACGGGGCAATGTTCCTGACAGACAATACATTGCCGGCCGACCGACCAGGGAAGACAGATCGAGCGGTCAATTATGGCGTATCCGAGTTTCGTATACATCTTCTCGTCCCGTGTGATCTTCCTGATCGCGCCGGTCGGGCAAACGTTCCCGCAGAGCGTACACCGATACTCGCAATAGCCGATCTCGGGGACCAGCTGGGGCGTCCATACCGAATCGAGCCCCGCGCCGAACATGACCGGCTGCAGCCCGTTCGTGGGGCAAACCTTCATACAGTTACCGCACCTGACGCAGCGGTCGGGGAAATCCTCCTCGTTGAGCGACGCCGGCGGCCGGATAACGAGCCGGCGGCGCTGCTGCCCGCCGCGCAGGGGCCGGGTGAACCCGGAAACGAGAAGCGATGAAGAGGCCAAGAGCAGAAAGTTTCTCCGCGAAAGAAACGGACCACTCTTCGCCGGTTTTGTATCATCGGTGGTCCGCCCTGCCGGCGAAAAGCCGAACCTCGTGCCCCGCTCGGGGCAATCGTAAACACAATCCATGCAGAGCACGCACTCACCCGGTACGTAGCTGATATCGTCCTTGATCGCGCCGGTCCTGCAGTTTGTCCTGCATTTCATACAGTTAACGCACGCGTCGACCTTCCGCCGCAACAGCGAAAATCGCGCAAGCGCGGCGTAGAGCGCGCCCAGCGGACAGACCGACCGGCACCAGAACCGTTTCATCATAAGCGCCGACGCGCAGACAATGACAAAGAAGAAAAGAATAACGCCTGAGTTCGAGAAATAATGCGCCTGAACACCGAGCACCGTCTCTTTCAGCATCCGATAGTGATCGTAGAGCGGCCCGCGAAGTCCTATATCCCTGATGAGGAATACGAAGACCGCGCGCAGGCCCAATGTAACAAAAGGTATCAGATTGAGCGACACGAACCGCGCGAAGATCGACATCGGATCGAGGATCCAGGCGACCTGCACGCCGAGGACGGAAATAACAGCGATAATGCCGAGAAAGAAGAACTTGACCGCGCGCAACTTCGCGTTAACGGCGTCGCCGGACCGCGGTATCTTTTTCCGTAAACACCCGACGAGATCGATCGACGAACCCAGCGGGCAGACCCAACCGCAGAAGAACCTGCCGAGAATCAAAGTCAGCGCGATCATGCCAAGAGAAAAAAGTATTCCCGGCAGTACCAGGCGTTCGGTTATCGAGGTAAAGATCATGATGAGCGGATTGATCCTGAAGAACGTCTCGGGAGGAAGGATACCGGTCAAGGGATACGTCATCGACCAGAGTATGTAGACGAAGAGCGCGAAAAAAGCCGTCTGCGACAGCCGCCGGGCGGCAGTAAGTTTTCTCATTACACGGTCAGTTTAAGGATATTCGCTTTCGCGATATCGGTGCTTCCGAAATTACGTTTGAAGGCCGCTTTGATATTCGGCAGCGACATCGGATCCACGCCAACCAGCGTCGCGGCGTAGACATCGGCTAACGTCGCGTCGGTCGCGGCGAGAACGACCCGCGTATCGACAACATCGCTCAGGTTCCCGCCGGTCGGACCGTTCCTGACAAGAACGCGGTACGCGTCGACAACGGTCAATTCGGGGCTGATAAAGTCGGTAATATCGACGAGCTTACGTCCTATGTCGAAATGTATCTTACCGCGGTTGCCGCAGCAGACACCCATCAGGTTCTTCATCGCTATCGTCAGCCCCGCCAGCCCGTGGCTCTTCAGGACCGGCACATTGATAAAAGCGTCGCAATCCAGCGCGTCCCTGAGCATCGGCCAGTCCTCCATCGGGCTCTCGTAATCAAAATGGGCGCTCACGGAGTTCCAGTCGTCGGGATGGAATACATTGGCGCCGTGCTCTTTCGCGGCCTGCTGGATACCGCTGGTATCATAGCAGCGCTTGGCGTCATTGCACGTTATATCAAAGACGTTCACGCGCTTGGCGCCTGCCTCAAAAGCGAGGTCGATCACCGCCGCCACAACGAGCGGGTTAGTAGTGCATGCCTGCTCCGGCGCCCGGTCCCACGCGATGTTCGGCTTCACGACGACAACGTCGTCCTTCTTAACGAACCGTCCCATACCACCCATCGATCGTATCGACTCGACCGTCATCTTATAGGGATCTTCGCCGCCGACAGCGACGAGATCATAGTCCCCTTTAATATTCTTCTTCGGCCTGCCCGATGAGGACTCTTTTTTCGCGTACACCAGCCGTGAAAAGAGGCTGCTCGCCGCAAAGACCGCCAAAGCTGACGCGCACACCTTTAAGAACCCGCGTCTGGTCAGATTTTCATGAAGCCCCGCGGGGCGAAATCTCCCGCACCGCATTGGGTGCGGGTCGTAACCCCGAACCCGAAAGTGGTTCGGGGCTGAGCAAGCCTCGCCCTCGGCGGGGTGCGTCGAAGGATGGAATAGCGACGCATAGAGATCATGCATCCTCTTCATATCCAGATCCTTCTATTTTTTAACTCTAATACATATTTTATCATAGAGCGTTCGGAGAAATGTAATTTTTGTCATTGCGAGGAGCCCGCAAGATTCGAAGCCTGGCGACGAAGCCTGCCTGCCGGCAGGCAGGCAATCTCGCTTTTTAGTAATTCTGACTGGGATTGCTTCGTCGTCGCTTCGCTCCTCCTCGCAAAGACATGCTATAGAATCGTCATTGGGGCTAATCTCGCCCCATTCTCTCGTCATTGCGAGGAGCGTCAGCGACGAAGCAATCTCCCGAGCGAGCCATCGAAGGGCGAAGCGAGGGTCTCTTTTAGTAATTCTGGCTGAGATTGCCCGCCTAGCGGCGAGGCCGCTGGCTTCACCCCGCTTCGCGGGGTTCGCAATGACGTTTGTGTGGTTACCGAGCGCCGATCATCCGCCTAAAATGCCCGATCCGCTCCTGAACGATCTGGTTGTTCGGAAAATCCGTTAATAGTTCCTCGTAGAGCTCAAGCGACCGTTCCGGCTTCCCAATTCTCGCGTACGCTTCGGCAAGGGGCACATAGAGCACTCGCTTATCGAACTTATCGATATTCTCCCGCTCGCTCAATTCTTTGGCCCTCTCAAGATACCGAAGCGCTTTCTCAAAATCACCTTCAGCCATGTAATAGACTTCGCCGATCGCCTGATGGATCCGCCAGGAATTCGGGTTGTTCGAAACGCCCTCGAGGAGGAATTTGACCGCCTCGCTCGGCTTTTTGAGCCGCACGCCGACCCAGTAGCCGCCAAGGACATAGGCGAGCTCGTTATGAGGATTGAGCTTCACTGTATAATAAAGCCAGGGCAGGATCTCCCGTTCTTCGGCACCGGTCAGGTGCTTGTGCTCGGTAACCGCGATCGCGTGCGCGATCTTTGGGAGAATATTAGGCCCGAGGTCTTCGGCGTGACGGGAATGGTCGTGCTCATCTTCTCTGTGGCCGGACGCGGGCCGGATGGCTTCGACGGAAAAATGGAACGCGTCGGGGCAATTTTCCTGGCGGATCCCCCCGTGAAATACGCTGTCCGCGTTCACCAGCGACATCCACGAAAGATAGTCCCTGAAGCCGCCGAGGATCTTATAGAGCGTATCGCCCTCAAGCGCCGCGCTCTCTGCCCGCAGCGCGTCGGCCGCGAAGAAACCGTCGATCGAGGCGGCGAGATACAGGATCAGGAAGCAGCATAGAAGAACGGGGATGATCTTCTTCATTTAGAGGCTTTTTCGCTTGAAAGACCGCACCGCGCCCCACAAGATGAGCGTTACGTACACGACGGTATACCCGACCACCGAACAGACGACCCACGCGGGCAGCGGATCCCAATGGTGAACAAGCCTGATCTTTATGTCGTAAAACTCAAAGTGCGGCAGGAGATAATAGATGAACGAGTAGAGCGCCGACACCGCTCCTTTTGACGTCAGGATGACCTCTTGGATCGTCGTATTGACCCAGCGGATAAGAAAGTAGATCAGGAACGTCAGCGTGACATTCGCCGAGAGTGTCAAGAAGAGCGAAAAGAATATCGAGACCGCGGAAAGAAGCGTCAAGAGAAGAGCGCCGAAGAGGTACGACTGGGCGAGCATCACCAAAGAGGTCCCCTCGCCTTTTGTCGCGATAACGCCTGCGTAAAGCGCGAAGAAAACGGTGAACGAGCCGACCGACATGAGCACGCTCCCAACATACTTGCCGAGGACGAACTCCGTGCGCGAGACCGGCTTTGCCAGAAGCGGATAGACGGTCCTCTCCGCGAGTTCCGCCGGGATCTGTTTGGCCGAGAACGTGAGCGCGATCACGATCGAAAAGAGCGTGATCAGCGAAAAACCGATATCCTTCAGATACCGCGAGGCATCGGAGGTCCCGAAGAACGATTCGGTGTAGAAAAACCCGATCAGCGCGATAAAGAGGATGAAGAGTACCGCGAAGTCCTTCTTTCTGATCAGTTCCTTGAACGAGTGGCGCGCGATCGTGAGTATCTTCATATCAATTCTCCCGTACGAGGTCGAAAAAATACTTCTCAAGCGATACGTGCGACCCTTTCTCGTCGATAATATCTTTGGGGCTCGCTTCCTTCAAAAGCTTTCCGTTCTTCAGGATCACGACCCGGTCGGATATCGTCTCGACCTCCGAAAGCTCGTGGCTCGAGAAGAAGATCGTCGCCCCTTGTTTTTTTAAATTAATAAGGACATCGCGCATCTTCATCCGCGCGATCGGGTCGAGCCCGGTCACCGGTTCGTCCAGAATAAGAACCTCGGGATCGTTAATCAACGACTGGGCGAAGCTGACCCTCTGGAACATCCCTTTTGAGAACGTCTTCATCAGCGAATTGCCGGCCTCAACCAGGCCGACAAGAGCGAGCAGGTCGTCTATTTTTTTCGCGAGCTCCGCGCGTTTGATCCCGAAGAGCTGTCCGTAGAAGGCGAGAAGTTCCCGCGGGGTCAAATACCAGTAGTAGTTCGCCGTCTCGGGCATAAATCCGACAGCGCTGCGCGATGCCGGGGTGATTGGTTTACCGAAGAGCGCCACGCTTCCGCTTGACGGCACGATCAGCCCAAGCAAGGTCTTTATCGTACTCGTCTTACCGGCGCCGTTCGGGCCGAGAAAGCCGAATATCTCGCCTTTGTTGACCGAGAACGAGAGCCCGTTAACAGCGCGTTTTACATGGGGCTTTTTGCCGTATTCGATTATCAGATCTTTAATCTCGATTACCGGGTTCATTTCTCTCCTTTCTCGTCATTGGCCGCGCCCGGAGGGCTCGGCACTCCTTCGGACATTTCGTCCTCAGTCGCGAGCGTAGCGAAGCAATCCCGCTTTTTGGTAATCCTGACTGAGATTGCTTCGTCGCTATCCACCAGAGGCGAACACGGCGCTCCTCGCAATGACAAACTAGGTCAACCCAACTGCCGACTAGCAACTGGCAACTTGTTAACGTACTTTGTAAATCCTAATAACCGGCCCGGTGATCGTTTTATTGTCAAATTTAAATTCTTTTACCAGGGGGTATTTTGTAAAGATCTCTTCGTACCTCGCCGCTTCGGCGGGGTACTTTTTCTTATTCTGTACGAATCTACCGTAATCGGTAGAACTTGCGATGATATAATCGAAGTCGCTGATCCGCGCTTTCAGCAGGCCGAAATAGCCGAGATACGCGACCTTAAACCTCGCGGGATCGACCGGCGGCGTATAGTGTTCCCTCCCGATCCTCGAACCGGCCGGGAGATTCTTCTCGATCCAGAGCTTCGACTGCCACCGCGTATCGGGAAGCGTCAGAACCCGGATCTTCTTCATCATAGGAACGACCTGTTTCTTAACGCCGTGATAGACCGTAAAGACCAGCGCAAAACAGAGTATGCCGCGCGCGATCCGCTGCGGCGTTTCTTCGCCTCGAATACGGCTTATCTGCCTGATGATCATGACGACGCCGTATCCGGCGGCCAGCGACAAAAACGGCACGACGCATACCATGTTGCGGTCGAACTGCACCTTGTACGAGCCGAAAAAGAGAAAGTACACCGCCGGAAATATCATGAGAAGAACCGCTTTCCTGAAATTCTTTACCGTAAGGATCACGACGCCGATCCCGCCAAGCCAGAGGCCGACGTTCCCGAATTTGTTCAGAAGCGCTCTCCAGTAAAAACCATAGCTGACGAACGCGCTTTCATGCCCCGGATGGCCCAGCGTATAGGCCTTTTTCTGATAATCGATGAAGTAGATAAATTTTTTGAAATCGATAAGAACGAACGGCGTCGAGAGAATAAAAGCGGCCGGGATCAGAAAGAGCCCGATGAGGAGATCTTTACCGGGGATCTTTCTGGCGGAATACCCCGCGGCGTGCAGATGAGCCCAGAGCATCGGCAGAACGCACCAGATGGCCGTATACTTCGTTCCGACGGCAAATCCGATAAAGACACCGTTCAATACATAGTAGAGCCGCTTTCTGCCATTGACAAAGAGAAGAACCGACATAAGAAAGGACGCGGTGACCCAGAACGCCATCGGTGAATCGACCGTGACCACGAAGGAGTTATTGAAGTGCAGGTAGGATCCCGCGATAAATATCGTCGCCACGAAAGCCGCCGCCTTATCAAACAAGATCCGTCCGGTAACGTACGTCAGATAGACCGTCCCGACCGACAGCACGATCGTCAACATCCTTGCCCAGTAGAAGAACGTCGTTACGCCGACGTCTGAGAGCGTCTTGTAAGACCCGGCTATCTTCCCGAAAGCATAGACGATCCCGCAGACAAGGCTCTCCATGTAGATATAGAGTGACGGGTACAGGAAGGTGTGGGGATTAAGGTCGCCCGTCCGCAATATGTTGAGCGCAGGCCGCATCACTTCCGGCTCATCGGGATGGGTGATCAGCGGAAATCCGAAGGTTATCCCCTGGAGCCTGGCCCAAAATGCGGCCGCGAGCACGGCGCAGAGCCCCGCGATCAACAGAATATTGTTTTTTTTCACACCGGCGGTATCAGCCATTCTTACTCACGTAGAGTGTCTGTGTCGGATACGCGAATTCGATACTCCGTTTCTCGAACATGAACGATCTTCTCTTGTGAGAAATAGTGTACTCGTCACAAGTCACGGGTTACAAGTTGCAAGTTGTCGCAAGTCGAACCGCGTCATTTCACGTGTATGTTCAGCAAGAAGATATCGTCGGTAATATCGCCGCTCCTGAAGGCGTCGAGCTCATCTTTCAGCTGAGCGCTGAAGACCTCCGCGGGCAGAGTATGATACTTTTTGATGAATTCCTCGAGCCGCTCGTCGCCGAAATCCTCATTCCGGGCGTTTCTTGTCTCGGTAACGCCGTCGGTAAAGAGCAGGATCCTGTCCCCGCGGCCGACGCGCAGCTCATGCTGATAGACCCCCTCGTCTAAAAACGGCAAGCCGATGAGGCCCGTCAGCGAAGACATCTTCTCGATGCTCGACGACGAGACACGGTACATATATTGATCCGGATGGCCGTGGTTCGAATAGAGAAGTTTTCCGTTCGTAAAATCCAGCAAGCCGCAGAACGCGCTCAGGTACATCGCGAGCCCCTTCAGCTCCTCCGATATGAACGTATTGAGCTCCTTTAAGAGAAGGCCGGGCTCCTTCTCCTCTTTCACCAGCCGTTCGAATTCGGCATGCAGCCGGTTGACCAGAAGCGCCGCCGAGACACCGTGGCCGGTAACATCGCATATAATAAAAACGAGTTTTTCCTTATCCAGGAACCGGAACCGCGCGTAGTCACCGCCAATATAGTAGACCGGCAGATACGTTACAACGATATCGGCGATCTCGCCCGAGAAGGACCGCGGAATAAGCGTCTTCTGGATGCGGGTCGCCAACTCGAGCTCCCGCCTCATCTGATCGTTCTTCTCTTCAAGACGCTTCATAAGGACGAAATTCTCGATATCCCGCATCGCCTCTTTTCTCCTGATGACCAGACAGAGGACGAACCCCATCACCAGAAGTATGACCCCGTCGGTGTACCAGTCCTGAGGGCCGTACGCAAGATCGGGGTATTTCTTAATGATATAAAAGTGCAGAAACGTGAAAGCCTGGAGATGAAGAAGCGTGATAGGAACCGTCTCCCACGGCTCCCAGGGGATCGTGAATACCACCAAAAAGAGCGTAAAGAGATACGCCGTTGAGCTCGAGTCGGCGTAATCGGCGTAGATCACAAAAAGATACGATACAATAGCAAGGAAAAATACGGTAAAAAGATAGGCGTTAAGTTTCGTCGAACGTATTGAGCCGGCACGACGGTTCAGATATAACAGTACGGCCGCTCCGGCAATAAGGACCGCGCAGACAGGAAGCTCCGCCGGCGAAAAATCATCCGGGTAGATGAGAAAACTGAGCGCTGTGATGGCAAGGTACATGCCTACGGCAAGAACGCAGAGGAGCCGCGTCCTGCTTTTGATCAGCAAAGAGAGCTTCGCCTGATACTCGGCCCGGTATTCTTCCGGTATCGGTTTACGTACGCTCAATAGGCGCAACAACAGGTGTTCCTTTCGTTCTTTACCTCGTCACTGACCTCTACTGGAGACCTCGGCACTCGTCGTTCGTCGGTCGTATATCGTCGTTCGTATACCGTATTTCGTATGTCAAACTTTGTATCTACTGACTTACGCATAAACAATAGAAAATATGGTATACTATATGCATGAGACCATACGGAACCCAAAAACAGCTCGAAAAGCGGCGCCGACGCGCCATAGAGCTGCTGAAAAAAGGTTGTACTCTGTCGGTAGTAGCAAAGAAGCTCGGCTGTTCGGTAAGTTCGGTCTTTCTCTGGCGGCAGATGTACCGGCAAGGAGGCGAAGAAGCCATGAAGGCAAAGCCGGCACCGGGGCGTCCGCAAAAACTGACGCCTGGCCAAAAGAGGGCATTGACACGAATTTTGCTAAAAGGGGCTCTTTCGCTTGGATACCACACCGACCTATGGACCCAAAGGCGTGTTGCCGAAGCGATAAAGAAAAAGTTTGGTATAGAGTATCATCCCAATCATCTCTGGCGTTTTCTAACGGCGCTCGGTTGGAGCTGCCAGAAGCCCGAAAAGCGAGCCAGAGAGCGCGACGAGAAAGCCATACAGCATTGGAAACGCTACGAATGGCCGCATATAAAAAAACGCGGATCGGGCTGGTGCCCATCTGGTCTTTCTTGACGAGAGCGGCTTCCTCCTGGTTCCCAATATCAGGCGCACATGGGCGCCGCGGGGACAAACTCCCCATTTGTCTGTTGCGGGAAACTGGACAAAGATATCGGCTATCTCTGCCATCAGCGTCTCTCCTAAAAGAAAACGTATCACCCTCTACATCCGATTCCATTCTTTTAAAAACATCAAAGCGCCGCAGGTCGAACGGTTTTTGTACCACCTTCTGCGCCATATTAGGGGGCCTATTGTTTTTCTGTGGGATAAGAGCACGATTCATCGGGCTGGTTTGGTCAAGAAACGCCTTAAACGCCATAAAAGAATTACCGCCCATTTCTTTCCCGGCTATGCGCCCGAACTTAACCCCGATGAGTTTATATGGACTCAGCTTAAAAGGGCTGCGGCAAACTCCGTTCCCAAGAATTTGGTTCATCTTAAAAAGGACCTTCTTTCGCCATTGCGTAGGATTCGTAATTCCCAACGTCTCCTATGGTCGTGCATACGGGCTTCAGATTTACCATGGAGGTAGTTTTTCTATTACTTATGCGTAACTCAGTAGCTGGAACGGGATCCGCCGAATCCGGTTTCCCGCGTTGGGATACTCAAAGAAAATGGCGTTCGCCCTGTAGTATTCCCAGAGCGGGATCGGAATAACGATCTTTCCGATGAAAATATCGGATATACGCGCGCGGTATGA